>CAMZIK010000127.1 GCA_947307175.1 uncultured Clostridia bacterium | reverse complement strand
AGCTGCCCATGTTGCCGGGGCACTTGAGCCAGATGTATGGGCTGTTCTTTCCGCCTGTGTACTTGATGCCCAGCTCGTCGAGAGTCTGTCCGATTATCTTTGCGTTGTTCTTGTAATACTCGATGTTCTCTCTTGTCTGCCTGATGCCTTCCTCAGAGAAAACAGCAGCTGCTGCGCACTGAACAGGGTAAGAAACGCCGTTGAACTTGCTGCCCTGTCTTCTTCCCCAGAGGTCTGCAAGCTTTACGTCTGTGCCGTCGGAAGCCTTTACAACAAGCTCGCTCGGAACTACTGTGTAGCCGCAGCGCATACCTGTGAAGCCTGCCGTCTTGGACAGCGAACACATCTCGATAGCGACTTCCTTTGCGCCCTCAACAGCATAGATAGACCTCGGAACGTTCTCATCGGTGATGAATGCTTCATAAGCACTGTCGTAGATGATAACAGCGTTGTTCTTTTTAGCGTAATCTATCCAGACTTTCAGCTGGTCGTAGGTGTAAGCTGAGCCTGTCGGGTTGTTGGGCGAGCAGAGATAGATAAGGTCGCACTTTACGTTCTCGTCAGGCATAGCTGCAAAGCCGTTGTCCTCGTTTGAATCTGCAAAGATGACATTTCTGCCGCACATTCTGTTTGTATCAACGTAAACAGGATAAGCAGGGTCGGTGATAAGCACGGTGTTGTCGTTGCCGAAAATATCAACGATGTTTCCGCAGTCAGCCTTTGCGCCGTCATTTATCCTGATGTCGCTTGCTGCAACGTCAACGCCGAAGGACTTGTAGTAGCCCGAAACAGCTTCTTTGAGGAAATCGTAGCCTGTGCCCGAATCCTCATAGCCCTTGAAGGTTTCCTTTACGCCCATCTCGTCAGCGCCCTTTTTCATAGCTTCAACTACGCACTTTGCGATAGGCAGGGTAACGTCGCCGATGCCCATTCTGATGATGTCAGCTTCCGGGTGAGCAGCCTTGTAGGCGTTTATCTTCTTTGCGATGTTTATGAAAAGATAGTTCTTTTCAAGCTTTAAAAAGTTTTCATTGATCTGAGGCATTTTACTTTCTCTCCTTTGGGATATTGTTATTTGATTTGAGCCTTTGAGATAGTTCCTTTGAAAAGTGTTCTTTTCAAGCTCTCTCAGGGCTCTCACTACTTTTTCGCCATCGTGGTCAAGACCCCGATGGCGAAAAAGCAATAAAAGGTTTCTGAAAGGGGGACAACCGCCCTTTGGGCGCTTTCGAGAATATCCTTTGGATATTCTCGGGGGAAAACAGAGTAACCGTTGCCACGGTTACTCTTAAAAAATGGCAAAGCCATTTTTTGCTTCATTCCAAAAGAGTTGTCCCCAAAAATTTAGATTAAATAATGATCTTGCCTGAGAATACCGTCACGGCGTCGCCTGTGAGGTAGACTGCATCGTCGGTATAGCGTATTTTCAGTGTACCGCCTCTGAGAAGAACGGTGATGTCCTTATCCTTCGGGCAGTAGCCGTTGAGAACGGCAGCGGTGACTGCTGCGCAAGCGCCTGTTCCGCAAGCCCATGTCTCTCCTGAGCCTCTCTCCCACACTCTCATCTTGAGCGTGTTCTCGTCGATGACCTTGATGAACTCGGTGTTGACTCTCTCAGGGAAGATCTCGTGGCGCTCAAATACAGGACCGTACTTTTCGATGTCAAAATCGTCAACGTTGTTTATAAACGTAACTGCGTGAGGGTTGCCCATTGAAACGCAGGTGATGTTGAAGTCCCTGTCGATGATGTGAAGCGGTCTGTCAACGACTGCGCCGTTCTCCCCTGCTTCAAGCGTCACAGGTATCTGCGCAGGTTCAAGGATAGCCTTGCCCATATTTACTGTTGCGCCGTTTACCTCGCCGTAGTGCCTTGTAAGGGTAATCTTCATTATGCCCGAAAGCGTCTCTACGGTCATATCGTCCTTGTCAACGATGCCGTTGTCACGCATGAACTTGGCAACGCATCTGATGCCGTTTCCGCACATCTTGCCTTCCGAGCCGTCAAGGTTGAACATTCTCATCTTTGCATCTGCTATCTCAGACGGACAGATAAGGATAACGCCGTCGCCGCCGATGCCGAAATGTCTGTCGGAAAGATTTATCGCAAGACCCTCGGGGTTGTCAACGACCTTGTCAAAGCAGTTGAAATAGATGTAGTCGTTTCCGCAGCCCTGCATCTTGGTAAATTCAAGGTTCTGCTTTTCCTTGCGCATATTGTTGATGTCAACTATCTCGGTAGATGACTCTGTATACTTGCTGCGCAGCGACATTGCGATAGCATTTGCGGTATCTATCGAGGTAAGGCAAGGGATATTCCACTCGACTGTTTTTCTTCTTATCTTTACGGAATCTCTTGTGGGCATCCTGCCCTTTGCAGATGTGGAGATAACGTATGATACCTTGCCGCTTTCGATGAGGTCGATAGTATTGTTCTCGCCCTCGTGTATCTTGTTTACGACCTCTGCATTGATGCCGTGCTCCTTGAGTACAGCGGCTGTACCTCTTGTTGCGTACAGCTTGAAGCCGAGGTCGGCAAACAGCTTTGCAGTTCTTGGGATCTCCGCCTTATCGGTATCTCTTACCGTGATGAACACGCCGCCTGTTTTGCCGAGCTTGTAGCCAGCGGCGGTAAGTCCTTTATACAGCGATTCTTCAAGGCTTGAAGAAACAGCGAGGACTTCACCTGTTGACTTCATCTCAGGACCGAGATGGTTGTCAACGTCTATCAGCTTTTCAAAGCTGAACACAGGAACTTTTACTGCAACATACGGAGAGTTTTTGTAAAGACCCGTGCCGTAGCCCATATCTGCGAGCTTTTCGCCGAGCATAGCTCTCGTTGCGAGGTCTACCATAGGCACGCCCGTTACCTTTGAGATATACGGGATAGTTCTTGAAGAACGTGGGTTTACCTCGATAACATAAAGCTCGTCATTGTTGATAAGGTACTGGATATTTACCAGACCCTTTGTTTTCAGGGAGATAGCAAGGCGCTTTGAGCAGTCAACTATCCTCTCCATGAGCTTATCAGAAACGTTCCATGCAGGGTAAACTGCGATAGAGTCGCCAGAATGGATACCTGTTCTTTCGATATGCTCCATGATGCCTGGGATAAGTATCTCCTCGCCGTCACAGATAGCATCTATCTCAAGCTCTGTACCCATGAGGTACTTGTCTATCAGCACAGGGTTCTCGATGCCCTGGGCAAGAATGAGAGCCATATACTCCTTGATGTCGTCGTCGTTGAAGGCGATTATCATATTCTGTCCGCCGAGAACGTAGGACGGTCTCATAAGCACAGGATAGCCTATCTTGTTTGCAACGCCGAGGGCTTCTTCTGCGGTCATTACGGTGAAGCCTTCAGGGCGCTTGATCTTCAGCTGTTCAAGCAGCTCGTCAAATCTTTCTCTGTCCTCGGCAGCGTCTATGGAATCAGGCGGTGTGCCGAGTATCTTCACGCCGTTTGCATCGAGGAACTTAGTCAGCTTGATAGCTGTCTGTCCGCCGAAGGCAACGACTACTCCGACAGGCTTTTCGACCCTGATGATGTTCATTACATCTTCGTTGGTCAGAGGCTCGAAGTAAAGTCTGTCTGCGGTATCAAAGTCTGTAGAAACTGTTTCAGGATTGTTGTTTACGATAACAACGTCGTAGCCACGCTCTTTGAGCGCCCATACGCAGTGAACGGAAGCGTAGTCGAACTCGATGCCCTGTCCGATACGGATAGGACCTGAACCGAACACGATAACGGTCTTTTTCTCGCCGACCTTATTTGCGATAAACTCGCTTGCTTCATCCTCGTTGTCGTAGGTCGAATAGAAATACGGTGTCATTGCAGCGAACTCTGCAGCGCAGGTATCTACCATTTTGTATACGCAAGGGATATGCTTGGTTATCTTCTGTCCCGAAATGCGCTCGATAGCGGTATCGGGATAGCCGAGCTTCTTGGCTGCGAGATAAGTCTCATCGTTGAAGTTTTCCTTGAGCTGTTTTTCCATTGCAATGAGATTAAGGAACTTATTGAGGAACCACTCGTCCATCATTGTTATCTTATGTATCTCATCAACGCTCACGCCACGGCGCAGAGCCTCATAGATAACGAAAAGTCTCTCGTCGTCGCAGTTATGGATCTTAGCTTTTATCTCGTCGTCCGAAAGCTCGGTGAGCTTTGGCGAGATAAGACAGTCAAGTCCTATCTCTGCACCTCTTACAGCCTTCATGATAGACTGCTCAAAACTTGTGCCGATAGACATAACTTCGCCTGTTGCCTTCATCTGTGTTCCAAGCTCACGCTTAGCATATACGAACTTATCGAAAGGCCACTTCGGCAGCTTGCATACGATATAATCGATAGTAGGCTCGTTGCAAGCATAGGTCTTGCCTGTAACGGCGTTCTTTATCTCGTCAAGAGTAAAGCCCACAGCTATCTGCGATGCTACCTTTGCGATAGGATAGCCTGTTGCCTTTGAAGCAAGTGCAGAGGAACGGGAAACTCTTGGGTTTACCTCGATAACTGCATACTCGCTGGATTCTGGGTCGAGTGCGAACTGGCAGTTGCAGCCGCCTTCTACCTCAAGAGTATCGACTATCTTCAGGGCTGCTGTCCTGAGCATTGCATACTCCTCAGTAGACAGGGTTACAGCAGGAGCGATAACGATAGAATCTCCCGTATGCACACCGACAGGGTCAACGTTCTCCATTGAGCAGACTGTGATGCAGTTGCCCTTTGAGTCACGGATAACTTCAAACTCTATCTCCTTCCAGCCTGAGATGCACTTCTCAACGAGCACCTGAGTGATAGGTGAAAGATAAAGACCGTTTCTGGTTATCTCTCTGAGTTCTTCATCGTTATGAACGATACCGCCGCCTGTTCCGCCAAGAGTAAAGGCAGGTCTGATGATAAGAGGATAGCCGATAGTGTTTGCAAACGTTACGGCATCTTCAACTGTATTTACAACTTTTGATGGGATACACGGCTGTCCGATAGACTCCATGGTATCCTTGAATGCCTGTCTGTCCTCGGCTTTGTCGATAGTTTCGACTCTTGCGCCGAGCAGTCTGACATTGTACTTATCCAGGAACCCTTCCTTTGCGAGCTGCATCGAAAGCGTAAGTCCCGTCTGTCCGCCGAGAGTTGAAAGCACGCTGTCGGGGCGCTCTTTCTTGATGACTCTCTTGACAGTTTCAAGAGTCAGCGGCTCGATGTATATTTTATCTGCCATTGCGTTATCTGTCATGATAGTGGCAGGGTTTGAATTTATAAGTATTACCTCAAGTCCCTGCTGTTTGAGGGCACGGCAAGCCTGTGTTCCGGCATAGTCGAACTCTGCAGCCTGTCCTATAACGATAGGACCGGAACCGATTACAAGGACTCTTTTAATATCTTTATTCAAAGGCACTCAGATCATTCCTTTCTATATTTGCTGTGCTTTGGTCATTTGCTCATGAACTGCTCGAACTTCTCATAAAGGAAGCCTGTATCCAGAGGTCCGCCGTCAAGCTCGGGGTCGAACTGAACAGAAACTATCGGCTCGCCCTCATACTCAAGTCCCTCGCAGGACTTATCGTTCACATTTACAAAGCTTGACTTTGCGTTATCGGGCAGGGCGATATGCTCTATTCCGAAACCGTGGTTCTGTGAGGTGATAAAGGTCTTGCCCGTAGCCATATACTCGACAGGCTGGTTAGCGCCTCTGTGACCGTATTTGAGCTTATATGTCTTAGCTCCGTGAGCGACAGCTGTAAGCTCATGACCCATACCGACAGCAAAGATCGGTATTTTCTTTTCGATAAGCTTTGCTATCTCGCCTGCTATCTGCCCATACTTTTCGGGATCTCCAGGACCCTGAGTGATAACTACGCCGTCACAGCCAAGCTCCAGTATCCTTTCAGCCTTTGTGAAAGCAGGAAGCACCGTAAGCTCATAGCCTCTGCCGAGCAGCTGCTTTTTCATGGAGTTTCTCAGACCGAGATCGAGAACTGCAACTTTGAACTTAGTCTCGCCCTCAGGCTTTACGGTCGTTTCCTCTTTGCAGGTAACGCTCTCGATAGCACCTTCGATAGCGTAGCCCTTGATGTCCGTCAGTCCGAAGCTTGCACCCTCGCTGACGATCTTGCCGTTCATAACTCCGTTCTCACGGATGATCTTTGTGAGCTGACGGGTATCTATACCGCACAGACCAACTATATTTTTCTGCTTTAAAAAAGTGTCAAGATCACCCTCACAACGATAGTTGCTGGGCTCCTGACACCATTCTCTTACAATATATGCTTTAACGTGCGCATCCGATGACTCCATATTATCGGTAAGCACGCCGTAATTACCGATAGACGGAAATGTCTGAACAACGATCTGTCCATAAAAACAAGGATCGGTAAGAGTTTCAAGATACCCAGCCATGCCTGTAGTGAAGACTATCTCACCAACAGCTTCGCCTGTTGCGCCAAAGCCTGTTCCCTCGAATATCGTACCGTTTTCCAGAATAAGATATGCTTTTTGCACTGCGTTCTCCTCCTTTTCGCATTTTATTTATTGTATCACAATTTTGTTTCTTTGTAAAGTAACTTTGACCCCTTTTTTCAAATATGTCACACTCAACAAAATTGTGCAAAAATAATGTGCAACTTTTCGGAACGCCATCGGGAGGATCATTTCTTTTAAAGCAAAGCATCAAAAAAAGCTCCGCATCACCGTGCAGAGCTTTTACTGTATCCAAGCCTATTTAAGCGCATCTTTAAGACCGCTCATTATCACATCTCTTGCCCTTTCAGCCTGCTGCTTGGTGGCTGCGGGCGTATCGCCGAGCTTATAATCAATACCGAGCCGTTCATACTTTTCTCTTGCCATTGTATGATAAGGCAGGACATCTATTGCTTTGAGAGTTTTCAGCCCTGCGATGAATTTACCGATTGCACGCAGGTAAGCATCGTTATTGGTAACAGTCGGGACAAGAACGTGCCTTATCCAGATCGGAACGCCTTTATCTGACAAATACTTCGCAAACGCAAGCACACGCACGTTTGAATGACCCGTAAGTTTTCTGTGGCGCATGTCGTCGATATGTTTTATATCCAGCATCACAAGGTCGGTAGATGCTATCAGTCTGTCAAAGCGTTCAGGATTTTCGGGCGTGAATGAAATTCCCGATGTATCAAGGCAGGTATGTATGCCTTTCTGTTTTGCCTTTTCAAAAAGCTCGGTCAGGAAATCAAGCTGAACGAGAGGTTCTCCTCCCGAAGCGGTCAGACCGCCTTCCTTCAAAAACTCCTTGACTCCGTCGTACTCCGCCAGAAGTTCCTCCGCACTGCGAAGCTCTCCCCTGCCTATCTCCCAAGTGTCGGGGTTATGGCAGTAAAGGCAGCGCATCGGACAGCCCTGAAAAAAGACAACAAAACGAATGCCCGGTCCGTCCACCGTGCCAAATGATTCAGTTGAATGTATAAATCCGAGCATTGTTTTTCACCACCCATTACATTATACCACATTTCTGCGGATTTTTCAAGTATCAGGACACATTTCCTTTTTCAGATATTCTGCCCGAGAACTCTGTTTTTCTCGCTTTGAACAAATTCTCTTATAAACTGGTTGCCAGCACTTTCTATTGCAATGTCAAAGCACTGCCGAGCCTGTGCGGTATCACCTTTTTTTGCGTACATTCTCGCAAGGCTTCTGAAAGCACTTGATCTGAATTCCTTATGCTGCTTATAAGGCTCGGCAAGGCGTTCGCAGGCTGCATAGTCTCCTATCGCAAGATAATATTCAAAAACCGACAGGTCAATAAAATAATCGGTCACAATATCATTTCCGTGTATGCTGTTCAGAAAGCTCTGCGCACGACTGAAACACTGTTCGCTGGCAGCAACATCGCCTTTCATGGCGTATATCTGTATCAACTGACCATGCCAAAGCGCCTGATCTCTCTGGAACGAAAGGGTGTGATATCTGAACATAAAATCCGTGTCCGACATAGCGTGGTATCTCAGTGCGGTATCATATTCCTTTCTCATCGCATATGCTTCTGTAAGGTACTTGCAGCAGCCGTCACGATAGGACGAGTAATTCTTGGACTCCATACACTTTGAAAGCAACAGCTCCAATTCACCGATAACCTGCGGAGTATAGCCTTCAGAAGCGATCCTTGAGATTATCTGATTGTACTGCTTGCGTGTGCCTCCGAGAATATACGGGAACACAACAAGATAAATGACAAGCTCTGCAACAGCTGCAACACCGAAAGCGAAAGCAAAACGCCAAAGCCAGAAGTTTTCGGTCGTGCTTCTGCCTATGAACAGAACGGCGAACAAAAAACACGGAACAAGGCAGATAAGATACCACAATGCGATACCCATCAATCTGACCTTATGGTCTTTTCTGATAACAGTCTGCTTTTCTTCTCCCATATGGCTTCACTCCCCACGCATCATTTTTGTAAGTATACCATATAATCCCGTACAAGTCAATAAAAAAAGCTCAGATGTGAGCCTTTCACACTGAGCTGTGGCTGCCGTGTCGCTGAGAGAATCTGTTGAGAACAGCTGGGGAAAACCCTTTTGGATTGAAGTAAAAAACGCAAAGCGTTTTTGAGAGTAACCGTGGTAACGGTTACTCTGTT
>CAMZIK010000126.1 GCA_947307175.1 uncultured Clostridia bacterium | reverse complement strand
GTATCGGTCTTGAAAGAATAACAATGGGCAGATACAACATCAACGATATGCGTCTTCTGTACGAAAACGACATGAGATTCCTTGAGCAGTTCTGATAGGGAGGTAAGTGTATAAATGGATCTTTCAATGAGATGGCTCGCAGATTATGTTGACTGCGATATGCCGATAAAAGAATTTGTAAGCGGCATCACCCTTTCAGGCTCAAAGGTTGAATGCTATGAAACAGAAGGAGATTACCTGTCAAACGTCGTTGTCGGACAGGTAAAGGAAATAGAGCGTCACCCCGACTCTGACCATATGTTCATCACACAGGTAGATGTCGGAGAGAGCGAGCTTGTTCAGATAGTTACAGGCGCTCAGAATGTTAAAAAGGACGACTTCGTGCCTGTTGCAAAGCATAAGTCCACCGTTTTGCACGAGGGCAAGGAAGTAAAGATAACCAAGGGCAAGCTCAGAGGCGTTGCTTCAAACGGTATGCTGTGTTCTCTCGCAGAGCTTGGTCTTACCGTGCATGATTTCCCGTATGCGATCGAGGACGGTATCTTTATCCTCGGTGATGACTGCGATAAGACGATCGGAAAGGATATAAGGGAAGCAATAGGCTTCAACGATACCAAGGTAGAGTTCGAGATAACTTCCAACAGACCTGACTGTATGTCCGTCATCGGTCTTGCAAGAGAAACAGCTGCGACCTTCGGCAAACAGCTTAAAGTTGATAAGCCTGAGTATAAGGGCATCAGCGGCGATATAAATGACGTTATCAAGGTAAAGATACACAATACAAAGCTCTGCCCAAGATATATGGCAGCAGTCGTTAAGAACGTAAAGATAGAGCAGTCACCACGCTGGCTCAGAGAACGCCTCAGAGCAAGCGGAGTGCGTCCTATCAACAATTTCGTTGACATCACCAATTTCGTGATGCTCGAATACGGTCACCCTATGCACGCATTCGACCTTCGCTATGTCGGCGGAAACGCTATCAATATCAGAAATGCACAGCAGGGCGAAAAGATAACCACTCTTGACGGTGTCGAAAGAGAGCTTTCAAGCGAAATGCTCGTTATCGCTGATGCTGATAAGCCCGTTGCCGTAGCAGGCGTAATGGGCGGCGAGTACAGCGGTATCATGGACGATACCACAACAGTAGTTTTCGAGTCTGCCTGCTTTGACGGCGCAAGCGTAAGAACTACCGCAAAGAAACTCGGCATGAGAACCGACGCTTCTTCAAGATACGAAAAGGGTCTTGACCCGCATAACTGCTATGACGCACTTATGAGAGCCTGCCAGCTCGTTGAACAGCTTGGCGCAGGTGAGGTGCTTGATACTCACATCGACGAGGATTTCCACGACGATACACCTGCTTGTGTTGAGTTTGACAGTGCCTGGATAAACCGTTTCCTCGGAACAGATATACCTGAGCAGAAGATGATAGACTACCTCACCAGCCTTGAATTTGAAGTTAAGGATGGTAAGGTATTCGTTCCTCATTTCAGGATAGACATCGAAAGAAAAGCCGATGTCGCAGAGGAAGTCGCAAGACTGTTTGACTACAACAATATCGAAGGCACAATCATCAGAGGTGTCGCTCAGGCTCAGAGAACACCGAAGCAGAAGTTTGAAAGAGCAGTCAAGAGAGCAATGTTTGCCTGCGGCGTGAATGAGATAGAGACATTCTCTTTCGTATCGCCAAAATATTTCGACAAGATAAATCTTCCTGCCGATTCAAAGCTCAGGAACTGCGTAAAGATAACCAATCCTCTCGGCGAGGACACCAGCGTCATGAGAACCACTGTCCTGCCGTCTGTCTGCGAAACTCTCGCAAGAAACAACAATTACAGAAACCCTGAGTGCTATATCTTCGAGCTTGGAAATGAGTATCTGCCTGTTGAAGGCGAGCAGCTCCCGAATGAGCCGGAGAGACTCGGCATAGGTGTTTACGATACCGTCTCGGATTTTGATTTCTATGATATGAAAGGCATCATCGAGAATGTCCTTGACAGAGTCGGCGCAAAGAACGTAACCTTTGAAAGAGCAGACGAGAACTGCGGCTATGATGAGTTCTATGCTTTCCACCCGGGAAGAGTTGCTGTCGTTAAGGTCGCAGGCACAGCTGTCGGCATCTTCGGCGAGCTTCACCCAAGAACTCTCGAAAACTACGGCCTTTCAATGAGAGCTTACGCAGGAAAGCTCGACCTGCCGGAGATAATGGAAAATGCAGATCCTCAGAAGATCTATAAACCGCTTCCGAAGTATCCAGCAACCACAAGAGATATTTCCGTTGTCTGCGATGACGAGATACCTGTTGCAGAGCTTGAAAAGGCTATCACAAAGGCTGTCGGCTCAATACTCGAAAAGGTCACCCTGTTCGATGTCTATAAGGGCGAGCAGATAGAAAAGGGCAAAAAGAGCGTTTCCTACTCTATCTCCATGAGATCACATGAGGGAACTCTCACCGACGAGCAGGCTGATAAGGCTATGGAAAAAGTTCTCAAGGAGCTGTCCGCAATGGGCGCAGAACTGAGAGCATAGTAAAAAAATCGCCTCTTGATTTGTGCATTTTTCATAAATTTTTAATAATTGCTTGATATTTTGATTTGTTTGGAGTATAATGTAATTGTAGAACAGATCAAAAAAACAAGTTGTTCAAGGGGGCTGAAGCTTATGCATGATCAAACCGTAGAATTTTCAATCGTAGACGATAAAGCCAAGGAGCTTAAAGACAACCTCACAACTATATATGAGGCGCTGAAGGAAAAGGGCTATAACCCTGTAAACCAGATCGTAGGTTATATCCTTTCGGAGGATCCGACCTACATAACCACCTATAACAATGCAAGAAGCCTTATCAGGCATATCGACCGAGATGAGCTTTTGCAGGCTATGGTAAAGGCGTACCTCAGAGTTAAATGACAGATCACGGACGGCATTTTCTGCCGCCCGTTTCTTTTTTTGATAAATCGCTGTCCTTTGCAGATAATATTATCATCAAACTGCAAAGGAGATCATTATATATGAAAAAGAAAACTATTGCCGTTCTGCTTGCCGCCGCAGCGCTCACAGGCTGCTCAGACAGCCCCGTTGACAGACCTGATGTCTCACAGCAGACGATCACAGCGCAGACCGCAAGACAGGCAGAGGCTAAAAAACAGGACGTTTCAAAGCTTTCAAGGGAGAAAAATGGCTTTGGGTGCGGAGTGCAGAAGGACGAGAAAAACCGTACCACAGGAGCGCTCGATTTCAACAGCAGATACGGACAGTTCGGTGCTAAAGCAATAGATACCGACGATAAGAAGATGACCCTTACCTTCGATCAGGGCTATGAAAACGGCTATACCGCAAGAATACTCGATACTTTAAAGGAAAAGAACGTAAAAGCCGTGTTCTTTCTGCTCAAGGACTATGCCGAGAAAAATCCCGACCTCGTGAAAAGAATGATCGCCGAGGGTCATACAATAGCCAACCATTCGGTGCATCACTATTCCATGCCAACGCTCGACGATAAGACCTGCGAAAGCGAGATAATGGATATGCATAAGTATGTAAAAGATACCTTCGGCGTTGAAATGACTCTTTTCAGACCGCCTATGGGCGAGTTCTCCGAAGCATCCCTTGCCGTAACGCAGAACTGCGGCTATAAAACTGTGATGTGGAGCTTTGCCTATGCCGACTGGGATACAAATAAACAGCCCGATCCCGCAGAGTCGCAGAAAAAACTCGTCGATGCCGCCCACGAAGGAGCGATATATCTCCTGCACAGCGTCTCAAAAACTAATGCGGAAATACTCCCGAAAGTCATTGATGAGATAAGAGCCAAAGGCTTTGAGTTCAATTAATGCCATAAACAGCGCCCAAATCAGCCAAAAGCTGTAAACAAGCGCTGTTTTCACATAGTTATCACATGGATTTCATCATAATATCGTTGACAATCGGGAGAAAAAGTGGTATAAATATAATAGTAAAGTGAGATAATTGTATGGTTTTATGAAGGAGGATGAGATCATGATTAAAAATAAAGTTCTGACACCTGTCCTTGCCGGTATCCTCGGAGTCAGCGTGGTTGGTTCTGGAGTAGGATACTATTTTGTAAATAAGGACGGCAATAACGGCGTAAAACCGGAGGAAACAATGGATTCTCTGGAGTTCTCCCTCGCAGAGGTGGAGAACACTGTTAATGATACCGTTACCGATGTGGAGAAAGCAGTCAAGGGAGAGCTTGACTACGCTTATGATTCAAATCTGAAAATTTCATTCGGAAACGGTGCATTCAGCAATTCGACTGGATCACAGTACGCTAATGTATCAGTCAAGCCTATCGAGATCAATACCAGCGTAAAGCAGAAGGGACAGAATACCTCAGCAGACATCTCTGCTGTGTATAACGACGTAACTATCGCTACGCTCGAAACTGTCTATGCAAGAGATTCAAAGACCGCATATTTCAGGATTCCGGAGATCAGTTCGTCTTATATCAAGGCTACCGAGGAAGACCTGAAAAAGGCATTTGAAGATACAGCAAAGAAGTATACCGAAAAGTACAATTCCAAGAATTCAGCTAACGGTTCTACAAGCACAGACAAGAAAACCAGTATAGAAACGCCTGATCTCAAAAATCTGACAAAGAACCTGGGACTTCCTGATCTTTCATCGGTAGACAGCAAGAAGCTTGAGGAAAAACTCAAGGCATATGCAGAACTGGTAGAGAGCAAGCTCCCTGCAAAGAAGGACAACGGCACAGTTACAGGCGAGATCGACGGCAATAAGTATGACTATAAGGTATCTACTTATTCTATTACCGGCAAGCAGTTCCAGGAGATCTTCAATGCAGTCGTCGACAAAATGGCAGGCGATGCAGACCTCAAGAAGTACTATGAAGATTTCATGTCCAAGAATAATACTTCAAGCACCAAGAAGACATATGATGACTTTATCAAGGAACTGAAAAAGGAAATCGTCGTTTCTGAAAAAGATCAGAAAAAAGAAGCTTCATTTGACATCTATTATGACGGCGAAAATGTTACAGGCTGCTCACTGAACTATGATGGCAAGAATTATGTCAAGGCAGTCTTTGTAAGCAAGAGCGATGTTAATGCAGTTGAAGTAAGCCTGCATGACGACGACAGCAAAGAGATCTTCTCAGCTAAGGGTTCTGTAAAGCTTACCGACGGTAAGATGTCCGGAACATATGCAATAAAGATGGCTGTTGCAAGCGCAACATTCTCCGGCACACTCACACTTGATAAGGTAGTTATCAAGGACGATTATTTCAACGGCACTATCAAGTTTGATATAACAAGCGATCAGGCTTCAACATCTTCAGGCAAGAAGCAGTCATTCTCAGTTTCTCTCTCAGGAAAGGCTACAAGCGAAGATAAGGACCTTACATTCTCAGTGGACGCTAACGACCAGAATATGATAAAGATCGAGTTCAATGAGAAAAAGACAGAGGCTACCGATGTTGAGATCCCAACAGGCAAGACCTTTACATTGGATCAGCTGGAGCAGTATAAGGCTACCTGTGATTTCGAGCAGTTCAAGAATAATATCTCATCTGCTATCGGAACAGACATCTTCGGTTCTCTCGGTACTCTGAGCGCACTCGGCGGAATGTACTCCTCTTATACAGTTGATCCTGCACCTGAGAATATGGAGTATTACTCATTCTAAAAAAATATTGCAAAGAGCAGCTTTCGGGCTGCTCTTTTTTTGCGCCCTGTAATAAATAAGCCTCTGTGTTCATACGATTTAAAAGGACTTGCTTTGGAGGCGATAGCTTGAATAAACAGGGATTTTTAAAAGGCTCGGCAATATTGCTGGTGTCAATAGCATTTACAAAAACACTGGGACTTCTGTACCGAATACCGCTTACACGGCTGCTCGGCGGAAGCGGTATGGGCTACTATTCAAGCGCATTCTGCCTGTTTACGCCCGTAATGGCCCTCGCCGCAGCAGGCATACCCTCTGCAATGGCACGCCTCGCCGCTGAGGACAGTGCCTTTGAGCGCTATGCACAGCTTCGTAAAACAAAACGTGTCGCAATGCGCCTGTTTACAGGGATAGGTCTTGCCTGCGCAGCCATAGTCGCCCTGCTTGCTGTTCCTGCCGCAGAGCTGTTCACAGGTCAAAAAAACGCAGGCTTCTGTATCGTATGCCTTGCGCCGGCACTCGTCTTTTGCAGCGCAATGTCGGTAGAGCGTGGATATTATGAAGGACTGCATAATATGTATCCCACAGCAGTCTCGGAGATAATCGAAACGATTTTCAAGCTGCTTCTCGGTATCGGCTTTTCGTATGGCGTCCACGCTTATGCGCTCAGAGAGTTCGCCCAAAAGGGAAGCTGCTTCGGTATCGTCTGTTCAGATGCCGCCCAAGCCGCAAGAGTATCCCTGCCTTTCTCCGCCGCTGCCGCAGTTCTGGGAACATCACTGTCATCAGGAATTGCCTGTATATATATAATAGTGCGCTCAAAACTCAGAGGCGACGGCATAACTCCGCAGATGCTCCGGAAAGATACAGTCACCGAAAAGACAGGAAATATAGTCCGCAGACTGCTCTCATACAGTATGCCCGTTTCTCTCGCTGCACTTATCACCACCCTCACGGGAATGATAGATATGCTTACCGTCAATCCCTGCGCCGCAGTCGCCGTAAAACAAGCACCACAGAAGTTCGCTCATCTTCTCTCGGACAGCCTTTCAGCCGATATGCTCCCAAATTTCATCTACGGCTCTTATACAGGGCTTGCAGTCGCTGTCGCAGGGCTTGTCCCGACCCTTACCGCAATGCTTGGGAAAAGCGCCCTTGCAGGCGTTATCGAGAGTTTTGCAAAAGGCGATACTAAAGCCGTCGGGCATAGGCTCAATAAAATGCTGACCCTTTGCTCTATGATCGCCTTTCCCTCAGCAATGGGTATCAGCTTAATGAGCAGACAGATCCTTGAACTGCTCTTTTCAGGCAGAACAGCCGAGATCGCTGCCGCCGCACCAAGTCTTCGTATACTCGGCGCAGCCGTCCTTCTGATGAGCCTCTCGCTGCCTTGCTTTACTATCATGCAGGCGCTTGGGAAGTCAAAACAAGTCATGCTCATAATGCTCTGCGGCGGAGCTGTCAAGCTCTGCGCCAATGTCCTGCTGATAAGGATTCCAGCAGTTACCCTGACAGGCGCTGCTGTCTCGACAGTCATCTCCGAAATGTTCATCTGCATTTGTACCGTCGTAAGCCTCTATAAAACAGCAGGTGCAGTGTGCAGCCTGAAAAATGTCATTTTAAGACCGTTGTATGCAGGCTCTATGGCTTCGTGTGCAGCCTATCTCTCTGAACAGATAATGAGAAAATGGGATATGCTGGCAGATAAACCTGCTCTGATAACACTTTTAGCCATATTTTTTTCGGTCATTATGTACTTAATTGTCGTGGCATTATTGTGCGAAATGCCGAAATCGGCTCTATTTCCTGCGTTTTATAAAAAAAATCGAAAAAACACTTGAAATTCTCGGAAAAGTGAGTTATTATAGATGAGTACGGTAAAGTAGCGTGTTTATCGGTACTTAAGCGTTTTCGGAGAGTAGGTCGGTTATGGAAACAGTCATCAGACAGCTTCTTGAGAAAAACAGCTTCGATGTGAACGATCTTGTCACTATCGTAAAAGTTCTCAGAAGCGAAAACGGCTGCCCCTGGGATAAGGTGCAGACGCATAAGACTATCAGGAAGGATCTCCTTGAGGAAACCTATGAGGTCATGGAGGCTATCGACTGCGACAGCCCCGAAATGATGCAGGAGGAACTCGGAGATGTACTCTTACAGGTCATCTTCCATACAGTGCTTGAATCCGAACAGGGACATTTTGAGCTTGACGACGTTACGAATGACGTGTGCAGAAAGCTTATTGTAAGACATCCGCACGTTTTCGGTGACGTGAATGTCGACGGCGTAGATGATGTCCTGAAAAACTGGGATACGATAAAAATGGATACCAAAGGTCAGGAGACCTTTACCGATACATTAAAAAGTGTGCCGAAGAATTTCCCTGCACTTATGAGAGCGCAGAAACTCGGAAAGCGTGCAGCAAAGTCGGGATTCGATTTTGAAAGCGCACAGCAGGCTTTTGATGGACTGAAAAGCGAAGTCGCTGAGACAGAAGCAGTGCTTGACGATAAGGAGAAGGCAGCGGAAGAGCTTGGTGATCTGATGTTTTCCTGCGTCAATGTTGCAAGAAAACTTGATCTTGATGCGGAGGAGCTTTTGAGTCAGGCAAACGAAAAGTTCTTAAAGCGCTTTGAAAAGGTCGAGGATCTGACGATAGAGGAAGGCAAGGATATTACAAAGCTTTCGGCGGACGAGCTTGAAGCATACTGGCAGAGAGCGAAAAAAGGGTAATTGATGAATAGCCAAGCGCTGTTCGTTAATAATATTAGGAGGTAGAAAACAATGACAAAGGCAGAATTGGTAAGCAAGATTGCTGAAAAAGGCGGCTATACAAAGAAGGACGCTGAGAAGGCACTTTCAACAGTAGTTGGATCTATCACAGATGTACTTACCGCTGGTGATAAGGTAACACTTATCGGCTTCGGTACATTTGAGGTACGTCAGAGAAAGGCTAAGAAGGGCATCAACCCAAGCACAAAGCAGCCTGTTAAGA
>CAMZIK010000125.1 GCA_947307175.1 uncultured Clostridia bacterium | reverse complement strand
TTCTTTTTTCTGCCGATGATCTATCAAAAATGCTTTCACTTTCAGTCTGTTGACCGTGCAAAATCACAGATCCGATGGCAGTCCGAAAACCATGCTTTTCTGGGAAAGCCAGCATCGCAGGCGGCTGTCCTCAAAGCGCCCTGCTCACCTGCATTACTGGCTCGGGGAGACCCCGGACCCCCATATGGCAAAAAAAGAAAATGTCTAAACTGCTAAAACGACAGTTTAGATAGCAGTCCAGTTCGGCTCGGTTTCAAGGCTTTCAGTAGTTTGCAGGTGAAAGTGCTGGCGTCATTTGCCGCCGCACGCCTCACTTCGACGAGCAAAGCTCGGCGTGTTTGCGAGAGAAACTGCGAAAGGGAAATTGCAGTCAAAATGTAAAAATGCAAAAACTACCGACGTCAAAATTACAAAAGCAAGCCTGTATCTCCGCTGCTGCGAGAGAAACAAGTGGAGTCATGAGCAGTTTACAGCTGAACAAAACAGTTGTGTTGAAACTGTTACTGCGACAATAAGATGACTCCCTGAAACAGAGCGTCACCTCATTCAAAAGGGGTGGACGAAACGTCCAGTCCCGAATGGTGAACGAAACGTTCACCATAGGTGTACCCTGAAACAAGGTACACTAAAAATACAATTCAATTCAGAAAGGACAGATAAAAATGATCAACTACAAATCTGATTCAAGCAAAAGAAGTACAACGAAAACGAAACAAAGGAGAATAGATATATGGGTAGAAAAACTGAAATGCCTGTCATAAATTCGGTCACGGTCAGCTACAACGGCGAGCAGGAAAAGTTCGATAACTTCATTGGTTCGCTGCTGAAAAGCTATCTGGATTCAGATAGTTTGACCAAGACTGAGCAGCCTACTTCTGTCCAAAAGGTAGATGTTTCTGAAAAATCTGCGTAAACGCTGGATATTCAAAAACAGTTGTGGTAGTGTGTGTGGTACGCAAACACCACCCTGCGCACGTGCCAAGAATCTACCAAGAAAGGAACAGATGCTATGAATACAAACACTGAAAACACAAACTCAAAACGCAGAAGCCTGATGCCTGTTATCAATTCCGTAACGGTCGATTACAACGGCAGGACTGATCTGTTCGACACATTTATAGAGTCGCTGCTCACAGCTTTTCTCAACGACAGCGGCACAGATTATTCCGATGTCGCAGCAGAAATTGAGCTTGCCATATCGGCATAGGCTTATGCGCTTTTCAGAAACGAAAGGATGAATCATAATTGAAAACATGGTTATATTACAGGCTGTCTCGTGATGAGGACAGCGAAATGAACAGCCTGCAGAATCAAAGACAGATACTTGTTGACTACGCTCAGCAAAAAGGTCTTGAAATAGTCGGTGAAAGTTTTGACGACAATGTATCGGGAATGTCGTTCAACAGAAAAGGTCTTGAGGAGCTTGAAAATGCTGTTGACAAAGGAATTGTCGAGCTGGTACTTGTCAAGGATCTGAGCCGACTGGGCAGGCACAGAACGCAGACTGCCCTGTTCATTGACCACCTGCGGCAGAACAATGTCAAGGTGTATTCCGTCACCGAGGGCATAGATACCAGCGACGAGGACGATGACCTGCTGATAGGCTTCAAGCAGATATACAACGACTTCTACGCCAAGGACATCGGCAGAAAGATACGAACAGGCATCAACCAGAAGCAAAAGCAAGGCTTGATTGTCAATCTCCCGATGGGATACTATAAGGACAAACTCACGGGCAAAGTCATGATTGATGAGATAGCCGCCGACATCGTCAGAGAGATATACCACTCCTATCTCGAAGGTCGAGGACTGTCATCTATCGCAAGAGAGCTGAACAGACGAGGCGTCAAATCTCCCGAGTTCTACTCCCACAGAAAGATTGGCGCACAGCGAACACAGATGTGCAAAAAGTTCCTGTGGGCACAGACAACTGTGAAAAGGCTGCTGACCAACGAGATATACACAGGCACGCTTGTCAATCACAAAACGGTCACCAGCAAGATATACAAGACCAAGAATGTCGTGCCCGAGGAAGAACGCTTCCGCCACGAAGATTTTGTTCCTGCGATAATCGACAAGGTGACCTTCAATAAGGTACAGGCTATGGTCGAAAGCAGAAAGGTCAACACCTGCCGTACAAAGAGCGGAGGCATTATCCACCGGTACTCAGGAATGATAAAGTGTGCAGACTGCGGTGCGATACTTGTTGCCAAATGGCGAGGCAGCGGTGAAAACAGGTATGTTGAGTACACCTGCAACAGCCACCACAGGTACGGCAAGCAGTACTGCACACCCCACCGCATACACGAAAGTCAGCTGGACAAATGCGTGACTGATGAGCTGTACCGCCTGCGTGATAAGCTCAAGGAAGAAAGCAAAAAGTACGAAAAGATAGTCAGAGAGTGGCAGAAAAACAAGCCGAGATTCGAGCAGCGGATACAGCAGTACAACGAGCGGATAAAGCTGCTTCAGGAACAGATACAAGGAATACTTATGGAACGCATAACCGACAAGGCACACGCTGATATGTACGATGATATGATAAAAAAGCGAGAAGCCGAAATCAAAGACCTCAAAAACAGGATAAGGGATTGTCAAAGGCTTGACGAGGTCAACTCCAAAAAGAGTGTTGAACTGAAAACCACAGCCGAGCTGCTTGACGAGATACTCTCCCAGCCAAAGATATCAAATGCAGACCTGCGAATGCTGGTCGAAAAGGTACTCGTACATCAAAATGAGGACAAGAGCCTTGATGTGCAGTTTATATTCAATGGTGCGTTCGAGCAGAGCGTGACAAAGTTCGATGACGAACAGTAAAAAAACAAGGCTGGTGCAGATCAAACTGCATCAGCCTCGAGTATTCTTATTTGTTTTTTATCCATATAGAGAATAGTACTCGCTTTCAGCACTGCTTGCCTTGCGCCTGCCGTTCATACATCTGGGGCTTGCAAGCGAGCAGTTGCGTCTGCATCCGCCGCACCGAAGCTTTGAAAGGTATTCGTCAAGCGATGGGACATCAGGCTGTGTCTGCTGCGTTATCGTTGTTTCGCTTTGCGAGGTGACTGCCGCATCTTGCTCGTTGTCATCATCGTCTTTTTCGACCGTAGTCTGCTGCGAGCTTTTGGTTGTAGTTTGTGCACCGCTATTTTCTGTGCTCGGTGCTGAAGCCGAAGTCTGCGCAGAATTCATGGTCTGGGCAGATGTCTGAACGGCTGCCTGCTCTGTGACCTGAACGCTCTGCGTGTCAGAAGACTGCATCACGCTGCGTGAGATGCAGTAGGCAGCGCATATCACAAAATACACGCTGAAAATAGCTGCTATCGTCTTTTTTCTCATAAAGCCATCACCTCTTTTATCAGGCTGACTGCGAACAGGATTATAAGCAGGACATAGCACGCAAGTCTGAACCACGTCAGGTACTGCGGTATCTCGCTGCGCATTTTCTTTGCAAGAACACCCGAAATGAGCAGCATAAAAAGCACTGGAGATAGTGTACTTGCAACTGCGAAGACTGCTCCGAGTGCAGCTGCGTAACCAAGCGGCAGGGTCGCCGCATAGCCTGTCATAAGTATCAGCGGAGCACAGGGCGAGATGCCGTATCCGATTCCCATACTGATAAGTGCGGTATGGCTTGGACTTTTTTCATTTTCGCTCGGCTTCTGCTTTCCTGCGCAGTGCTTGCAGGACTTGCAGCTCTTGTGTCCTCGGCGTTCTCTTATCCAGCCGACAAGCATCAGCATGCCCATAACGAGCATCACGCTGTCAACGATGATACCGATTCTCACGCCGAAAAGCAGACCGCTGTCGTCGATTATCTTTCCGCCGACGAGCGACGCTGTGCAGCAAAGAGCGATAACTGCGAGCGCCTTGCCGAGAAAGAAATCGAGAAATGCCCGAAACGACTGACCGACGTTTTTGACGTGTGTTGCGAGATATCCGTAAAGCGCTGCGCTTATCCCCGTACCGCAGCAGGTACCGCAGCCCATTCCCACAGATGCCGCTGCCGTAATGCTCTCAAAAAAAGTAACGCCCATTCGTTCACCCTCTTTCACTTGCTATCAGAGCCGCACCTATCGCACCGTTGAACTGCGGGAAATCTGCGACAAAAACATCACGCATAAGCTCCTGCTCGAAGGCACGGTGAAGTCCCACATTGAGCGCTCCGCCGCCAGTCATAAGTATGTCGCCGCCCTTTTCGGACTTCTTCATCATCTTTATCATTCGCCGCACCATTGACAAGTGCATACCAGCAAGTATATCCCGCCTGTCGTATTTTCTTGCTACCAGAGAGATGACCTCCGACTGTGCAAAGACCACGCAGGTACTGTTGATATCACACGGATTTGTCGCTTCAAGCGATAGCGGACCGACCTTGTCTATCGTCGTTTCGAGTATCTGCGCAATGACCTCCATAAACTTTCCCGTGCCTGCGGCGCATTTGTCGTTCATACTGAAATTCCTGACAGCGCCGTTTTCGTCAAGATAGATTATCTTTGAGTCCTGACCGCCGATGTCTATTATCATTCCCGGTCGGTAGCCCTGCGGTGCCGTGAGGCGAACTCCGTATGCGTGTGCCGTTATCTCCGAGATGTCGTCGTCTGCGACCTCAAGCACCTTGCGGCTGTAGCCTGTCGCCATAATGTAGCCGATATCCTGCGGTGTCAGGTTGTTTCTTGCGCAAAGCTCGGCGGCAAGCTTGCGGGCTGTGCCGTCGTTGTCGATGCCTGTGTTTCGCACGAGCGTATCAACTACCTTGCCGTACCCGACGAGTGCGACTTTGAGATAAGTAGAGCCGCCGTCAAGACCTATATAGTAATTACCCATAGCTTTACCTCCTAAAATGCTGTGCGTACTTCCGTTCTTTTTTCGGGCGCCTGTCGCAGCTTGATAAGCTCGATGAACGCTTCAATGCGTATGCGAAGCTGTTCAACGTCTTCCTCATTGTAGTCGCTTTCAAGGCGTATCACGGGTATGCCCAGCTTGCCAAGCTCCTCCTCGATACGCTTATATTCAAAATCGTACACAAGGCAGCCGCGCAGAACGTGGTAGATAACGCCCTGTATGTGATTGTCTGCGATGAGCTGTTTCAGCCTGTATAATCTCTGACTGTTGTCTGCAAAAGTCGGGCAGGGACAAGGTCTGAGCGAACGATTTGCAAGCGCTCTGATCATTCCGTCAAAGCTGTCGTCGGTGATAACTGGCGGATCGTACATTCCACGCTCGCCCATACAGGTTTCGTCAGCTGCGACAATGCCGCCCATTTCCTCTATCAGAAGCGGAATTTTCAGGTTCGGGAAAACTATCGGCGAGCCTGTGAGAAGAATCCTCGGCAGCTTTTTGGTCGTGACCGTCTGACCTGCAGCAGCACGCCTGCGCAGTGAAACATTTACTCTGTTCAGCGCCGCTGCCCACCTGTCCGCAGGCATATACGCCGCAGCATTCATTATCGCCATAGTATGCGAGCCTCTGATAAGATAGGGGTTTTGCTTTTTCAGGCGAATGAACTCGGAAAGCTCGCGCTGTGCATAGCCGACCTTTGCAAAGCCGTCTGCAAGCGTTTTGTAGGTGATGCGGTTCCCTGTTGCCTGTTCAAGCCTTTCGGCAAAGGTGTAAAGCTGGCTGACGAACTCGTCTATTTCGTCGTCACCGCGTGTTGCGGGAACGTGCATAGTCATCACATCACACATCTCGCCGAGCATACCTGCGACTTTCTTTTTGCAGTCACAGGTCACAGGTACGACCATAAGTGAGCAATCCTCGTAAACAGGCATAAGCCCTGTCTGCTTGAAACCTGCCACAGCCTTTACAAGAGGACAGGCATCACGCGGAGCAATATCCTCACCAATACTGAATGCCGTATAATTTCCGCTGCACAGCTTTACAGGGACAGCGCCCGCGGCGTAGATAAGCTCCTGCGGCGCCATTACGCAGTATGTTCCGACCGTTTTTGTCCCCTGCGGCAGATCCAAGCCCTGCATCTTCACATATATCCGTCCGAGCGCATAGTAAAACGGCTCGATGCCCTCAGGCTCTCCTGGAAGCTCGATAAGCCTGCGCAGATATTTTGCCGCCGTCTGCGTCTGTTTGTCAGTAAATCGCTTATTCTGGCGTTCCTGTCTTAGCATCTGTGAGGTCTGTATGTTCATTTGCTGCCTCTCTTTCAAGTAAAAGCGGCTTATATCCGCTCATAACATTTTTTCTTTTCGCTGTGTATATCCTTGCGCCTGCAAATGTCAGCGACAGCGCGTTGTCCTCGGGACAGCACCTTACACACTCGCCGCACATAATGCAGTTTGCATCGGTAACATCAGTCTTTTCTCTTTCGGTGTATATCATCTTTATTCCCATCGGGCAAGCCTCATAGCAAGCGCCGCACTCGGTACACGCTGTACAGTCTTTCTTTACACGGAAAAGCGATACCTTGTGGAACAGCCCCATAAGATACCCCAGCGGGCAGATGTTGCAGAACGCTCTGCGCTTGAAAAAGCCTGCTATCAGCACAAAGACCATAATAAATCCACTGACATAAAGGCTTGTGCTTATGCCTGCAAGTATCGGTGCTGTCGCGACCATAGGGCAGAAATTGCAGAAGTTTCCGCCCGCAAAGCAAAGCCCTGTGAAGACCAGCACCAGACTCCACTTTATCGGCTTGAGTGCACCATACATCTTTTCGTTCATCTGCAAGCCTTCGGTCTTTGTCTTTCTGCGTATCTTGTCCATTATGTCCTGCACAAGACCCATAGGACAGAGAAAAGCACATATCGCTCTGCCGAGAAGAATGATGAAGCCGAGAGTGCTTGCAAAAAAGATAAGTATGCTGCTCACGGGAAGCTCAAACAGCTCGCCTAAGTGCGAAAGATAATAACAGCTTGAGCTTGTCATTTCCTCACTGTTCCACGGACAAGAGAGTATCGGTATGCTAAGGCTTGAAACGCCCATTCCGAAGATAAGTCCGCCGAAAATAACGACGAGCGAAAAGCCTATCATAACTATCCAGCGCACCACCATAAAAGGCGCAGGCTTCTGCTTTGGCGCTTGTGCTTTCGGTCGTTCGGTGCGTGCGTGTGCAAAGCGTGAGGTGTTTTTGTCTGCCTTTGCAAGTATCCTGCGCAGCCTGATTATAAGCACTATGCCGACCGCCGCAAGTGCGATGATAATGAAAAGCGGTACGAGCGTTTTGAGATATTCCCACGAGAACAGCTTTTCAAAAGACACATCATAATCATTCGTGACAAACTCATAAAACGGCAGCAGATAGGCAAAGTATGCAAGCAGTACAAGGGCTATGCAGACAAGAACTGTGATAACTATTCTTTTGCGTGATCTCATAGTGCTTTTTTCACCTCCCTGCAGCGATTGTGCACGAGCATCTCGGAAAACGCCTCCAGTCTTATGCGCAGCTGCTCAACGTCCTGATACTGATAATCTGTCTCCAGTCTGAAAACAGGTATCCCGTAAGCAGAAAACAGTCTTTCAAAGCGTTCAAGCTCAAAATCGTACTCTATCTGACCTTTCAGGACATGATACACAACGCCCTCAATATCTCCTCTTTGCACAAGCGCCGAGACATATCTGTAAAGCGAAAGGTTGTTTACAAAGGCAGGTGATGCGTCGTTCATATACGAGACTGATGATATTGTTTTTATAAGCCTAGCCTTGCTGCCGATAAACATATCAGTGCCGCAGATAAGGCTGTTTTTTACAGCTGTCTGGTCGGCAAAGTCTAGTACCTCAAGCCCTGTTTCTCTGATAAGAAACGGTATCTTGTAATTCGGGAAAACCACAGGAGAACCCATAAGCAGCACGCAAGGTCGGTCGTTTCTTGCAAAAGGCATCTGCATGCGCAGGTGATATATCCTTTGCGTGAGCGCTTGCAGGCGGAAAGTCCAGCTGTCAATATTATCGGTAAGGTAATAGCTGCCTGCAACAAATAACCTCGCTGAATCGGTGATGATGTCGCTGCGCCCTCTTGATACATCAAGAAAGTCTTTCAGTGCTTTTCTTGACCTTGAAACTCTCTGAACTGCCGAAAGTACAGCTCTGCGAGTCACACGCACGCCTGTTCGCTGCGAGACTGCCCGCATCATTGACTGCATCTGTCTTTGCCATATTACCTTTGCGTTTTTGTCGTCACGCTGCGGCGGGATATCAATAGTCACAATGCTGCGCCCCTGTACTTTAAGCTCAAAGGCTATCTTTCTCATAGCGTCGCTTGAAAGGGGGACTATGAACAGCGAGTCTGAAAAGTCTGCACCGCACGGCTGGCAGATATATCCGAGTATGCTGCGGCTGACGGGGTCGGTATCGCGGGGTACGATATCGTCAGACCACGCGAGCGAGCCGAAGCTGCCGCCTGTGAGCCAATAGGGCTGTGCACCCGCGGCGATAACAAGCTCCTCGGGTATGCCCGTGCCGAGTATTACTGCCTCGGGCTTGTGGTGATTTTTTGCTTTTTCATTTGACCACAGATACGCCGTATCCAAAAAGAATTTAAGTTCGCCAAGATGCTCGTTTTCGCCGAGCAGTCTGTTTAATGTATCTATATATTCGCTTTGGTATGTAACGGCTTTGCGCTGAACCGATGAGTGTATATTTGCTATCTCTTTTCTCATTTTGTGCCACCTCATTTATGGTTTGTTGTTCTATGCTAACACTATGATACAGCACAAACTTTAAACCTGCTTTAAACACAAAAGCCTTGTCCGAACATTCAGACAAGGCACTCTCTTATATGTCGTGCATTAT
>CAMZIK010000124.1 GCA_947307175.1 uncultured Clostridia bacterium | reverse complement strand
CATCAGCCGAGTCGATGCCGCCGATGATGTTGAGCAGAGTAGACTTACCCGAACCCGAAGGACCGAGCAGTACGCAGAACTCACCCTTTTCAATACCGATGTCGATGCCTTTTAGTACATCTGCACGGCTCTCACCGCTTCCGAAGGACTTTTTGATACCGCTGATCTCAATAAACATAATAATGTCTCCTCTCTTTCTCCAACATATGAATGAGTATTCATATGTTCATTTAATAATATATCATATATTTTTCTCTTTGTCAAGCCCTTTTTTTATTTTATCACCGCTTTTATTAAGAGGTCGTTAAGCTTTGATAAAAAACGGCAATAAAAAATCGGGCTACTGCTGTATCGTCAAGCGATAAGCAGTGACCCGAAGACAAAAGACAAAATAAAAAGACTTCATGTACAGCTCATACTTGCCTGATACATGAGTCTCGTGATTTAAGACAAGCCAGGTGTTCCCACCGAGATTGTTGGCTTGCCACGCCGCCCCAGCAGCGCTCCTACTCCCTCACAGTTTTCTGTTTACAGCCTTAGTGTAACATATGTTTCGAGTGTTGTCAAGCGATTTAAGACTTTTTTAAGACTGTGAATCCTTGCACACATTATAGACGATTAGTCTCAACTAACCATAGCGCATTATATCACCTTTCTTTTTCATTGTCAATAAAATGCAAAGCTTTCCAAAGCACTTTTGTAGCAATGAATAAACAACGGGTTAGCCGTCGCTAACTTAATGTGTAAATTGACCATTTAAACAAAAAGAGCCGTGCCTGCGCACAGCTCTGAAAATCTGAAAGACTTATTCCATCATAGATTGTATCTGTTTTTTCTTTGAGATGCTGAG
Organism: uncultured Clostridia bacterium; assembly: GCA_947307175.1. Taxonomy (GTDB): domain Bacteria; phylum Bacillota; class Clostridia; order Oscillospirales; family Ruminococcaceae; genus Hominimerdicola. Next base: position 7,915 of record CAMZIK010000124.1, on the reverse strand, counting down.
CGCCGTGAATATAAGTGCGATCACAAAGAAAAATCCTGCAATAGAAGATATTATTATCATTACCAGCTTATCCTCTTTTTCATCGTAGAACTGCATCGGCTTATCAGGGTTGATGTGCAGTGTCACCTTATCGCCGATTTCATACTTTGCAGGCTTTCTGCCGCTGCTGCTTTTCTGCTGATAGACCTTTCCGTCATATTCATATCTGAACACAGGATAATAAGACGAGCCTTTGTTCGAGCCTGTGCTTGAAAGCACATTTTGCACAACGACCGCTTCGACCTCCAGCGTACACTTATCATACCCGTCCCGCATGACCTTGACAGTAATAAACATCACAGCCAGCAAAAACAGCGACACAATAAAGAATATCACTGCAAGGACCGTCATAGCAAGCTTTGCAGCACGAGGGTTTGAGATCTGTCTCTGTCTCCCTCCGCCGATCCTGTTTATAAACTTACTTTGATTTACACCGTTCCATACGCTCTGCTGCTGAGGCGGCGCACTGAAGTTGTTATTATAATTGTTATTGAAATTATTATATCCGCCGTAGTTGTTCTGCCTGTTGTAGTCAAACGTGCTGCTTTTTCTGCTCGGACCGTCCTGCATACCCATCTGTCTCTGCAGTTCACGTTCCCTTGCATCAGCACGGGCAAATTCGTCCTCGTAGTCGTGAAACCTTCCCATCATCATTCTCCTTTATACACTTGTTTTCTTTCGTTCTTTTTGCTCTTAACAATAACAATAACGAACATCACGCCCAGCACCGCACAAGCACCCGATAAAAGCAGAAGCGCAGTTATCGCCGTGCTGTCATCTTTATCTATATAGTATTCATTCGGGTCGTTAGGATTTATGTGTATCGTCCGGTGGTCACCGATGCTGTACTGCGCAGGATAATCTCCGCTTGCGCTTTCCTGTGTATAAGTCCTGCCCTTGTATTCGTACCTGAAAACAGGGAAGACTACGCTGTCCGGAGAATCACCGTGCTTTACGTTGTCAACAACAACACCAACGACCTCAATGCTGCACCTGTCATACAGCTTACCGTGAGAGCGCAGTATCACAAACAGAATTATCAGCATCACAATAGATGTCAGAAATAACAACACCGTAATTACCTTTAATTGTCCTCTCGCTTTGCGTGGGCTTATCGGCTTGCCGTTTTCATCATAAAGCGTTTCCTGATAGTATTGTCCGCTGCTTTGATAAAAGTTGTTATCCTCCATTTTTCAGCTCCTAAAAATAATATCAATATCTATTATACACCCTTTTGTGAAAATTGCAAGTGTTAGCTCACACGTCGCTTGTCCGTCGCATATATAGTTGTGAGAACAGCGACCCTTGTGTCGCTCCGGGCTTTCACTTTGCAATGAAGGAATATACGATATTTTGCTGCTTAGAATAACGAACACAAGGGACTTGGAAGGTTGGGATTGATTGTTTTATATTTGCTGTATGTTTGGGGCAGCCCTTCTGAAAAGAGTATCTTCTGAATTCCCTTTAGAGTTTCTTATAACTTTTTCGTTGTAAAGAACTTGTTCCTTTACAACGAAAAAGCAATAAAAGGTTTCTGAAAGAGGTTTGGGGGAAACTCTTATCCAAAAGAGTTTCCCCCAATTATACAGCGATATATCCTGCTCAGTCTTCGAGCATAACGCTCTTTATTGTAAGCTTCTTGATGCGGTCTGAGAAGAACAGCATGATAAGCTCATATGAAACGATGAATACTGGCAGAGCGATGCAAAGCGCCTTGAAATCGAAATTGTAGGTCTTAACGTTATCAACGTCCTTGAAAACGACATTGACCATGATCTTCAGCAGCCCGAACTGATAGAACGTACCGAGAGCGAAACCTATCAGAGCAACAGGTCTGTAACCGTTGATTATCGAGCGGCTGATCTCGCTGTCGCCGTAGCCGAAAATGCGCATCATCGCAGCAGTCTTTGCGTTGCCCTTGACAACAGAGGAAAGCGCAAGAATAAGCATCATGTACGCAAGGATAAGCCCGATAATAAGTATCATCCAGCTCATAGTCTCACTGGCGAGGTCTTTCATCGAAAACGCCATCTGAGTGTTGCAGGAGAAGCAGAACGCCGAGAAGAAAATGAAGAATAACAGCGACCACTTGCTCTTGACAGTGTCTCTCTTGAGTTCATTCAGGAACGGCAGGGGAGCCTTGTCCTTCTTGCTCACTCTTACCTTTGAACTGTTGTCCTCACGCAAAAGCTTCATCACAGGCTTTTTCAAACGCTTGTATGCAAACACGACCGAAAGCACAGCAAATAGTATCGTAGGTATCACTATCAGAGCTGTCCATACACCGACCTGCGAGTGCCTTGTTATGTCGTAGTAATTGTCCTTGTTCTGAACCTCGTAGAACGCAGGCATGTAAGCAGCCGCAGCGCCCACTCCGACAACAGCGCCCGCAAATACACTCAGACCGAATATCCAGAAGTGCTTTGCAATGCCGAGATCAGAGTATCCAAGCGCCTTCATGATGCCCAGTTCCTTTGAGCGTGAAGCAACAAAGTTCTTTATGTAAGTCAAAAGCATTATCATAGATGTGAAAACCAGACAGCCGCCGCATACACCGCAGACTACTGTGCTTGTCGAAAGCTGTGCATCGTAAATTTTCTGCGCCTGCTCACCGACTATCGTACCTTTGATGTCTATAAGGTCAACACGGTAATTAAGAAACAGCGTGCAGACAAATGCCGCACAGCAAATAACTATCGAAATGCCAAAAAGCTTCAATGTGTCCTTTATCGTTACCATGCCCATCACCAACCTATCTCGTAAGCAGTCTTCTGCTGTGCGTTCTCGTATACCTCAGTTATCTTTCCGCTGTTCATCCTGATGACCGTCTTAGCCATGTCAGCGATGTTCTGATTGTGTGTTATCATTATAACTGTGAAGCCGAGCTTTTCGTGCAGCTTGCCGATGTAGTCAAGCACCTGCCTGCCCGTGTCCTCGTCCAGAGCGCCCGTAGGCTCGTCAAGGAAAAGTATCTTGGGGTTCTTAGCCAAAGCCCTTGCAACAGAAACTCTCTGCTGTTCACCGCCCGAAAGCTCGCTCGGGTAGCTCTTCATCTTGTCGGAAAGACCGACAGCATCAATTATCTCGTTGTAGTTCCTGCTTCCCGAAAGGTCAGCGCCCATGCGCACGTTCTTCTCGACGGTCATATTCGGCAGCAGATAATACTGCTGAAAGATGAAACCGATGTTGTCTCTGCGGAACTTGGTCAGAGCCTTGTCTGAAAGCTTTGTAATGTCTTTCCCATCGTACTTCACGCTGCCGCCGTCAGCCTTTTCAAGACCCGAAACAACGTTGAGAAAAGTAGATTTGCCAGAGCCTGAAGCTCCGAGAATAACGACATAGTCTCCGTCGCAGATAGTCGTGCTGATGCCTTTGAGTACCTGGTTCTGAGCAGCACCGCTGCCATAGGATTTTGTGATGTTTTCAATAGTGATCATTTTTGTCTTCTCCCTTTTGTTTTTATTTTTGTTCTGCACATAGTCTTTTATGTTTTGAATAATTCTAATCTAAATCAGTATTTTGCGGAGCAAAGCTCCGCTTGATTTGGGGGCTTTCCGGTCGCCCCCAAACCGTTCGCAAGCGAACGCTTTACCCATTCGGGGGCAAATCTTCTAATTATTTTAAAACGAACAAAACTGCGTATCAAGTAACTTCGTAGGTCGCAGGTGGCGTAGCAGCGAGCTCAGTCGAGCTGCGTGTTAAGCTTTGTCCTGCCGTCTGCACAGGCAATTGAGCAGGTACGGCAAAAGATAGGTGAAGGGAAAGGGGTTGCTAAGGGGGAAACCGTAGGGAAGAAAAGTCCGTGTACCTGCGCCGTAAGGCATGGCTTCCTTGTCTTCCCTATAGGTTTCCCCCTTAGAAAAGAAAGCCCATGCGGAGCGAAGCTCCGCTGAATTCAAACTTTTACTATTTGCTCCCTGACATCTTATTTTTCAGCAAACTCACGAAAATTTCCGCTACCATTTCGCCTATTTCATGCGGCTTGAAACTGCACACGCCCGTTGCGATAAGCGAAGCGATACCGTGAGTGTATATCCACAGGTGTCTGTAAAAGCTCTTTGCAGTCTCCTCGTCAAGCCCGTATCCCGTCTGCACCGAGGCAAGTATCTGCTCGTAGTTGTCGTCGATCATCGGCAGGATACCCAGCGCCGAGCGCTTTTCAGTCTGTTCGCTCATGAACAGCATCTGGAACAGCTTCGGCTCTCTCATCGAAAACTCGATGTATTTAGCACCGACCTCCCTGAAAGCCTGATCGCTCGCCAGCGCCTTTTCGATGTACCCGTTGTAGACTGCCCTTGCAGCGAGAAGCGTCTGTTCAAGCACTTCCTCCATGTTCTCAAAAACGCTGAATATCGGCTTGGAGGAGGAGTTCAGCTTTTCTCCCAAAGCCCTCGCCGTGACTGCTTCAATGCCTTTTTCTCTTGCTATCTCCAGAGCTGCCGCAATAATCTCGTCCCGTGTAAATCTGCATTTCGGCGGCATTTTACCACTCCTTTCTGTTGTGCATTGTATGTTGTGCAACACCTGTTGAGCAACCGATGTAGAGCAACGTATGTTGAGCAACTAATGTTGCGCAACCCTTGATTTTGTTATAACACACTTTTTCCGATTTGTCAACCCCTTTTTGAAAAAAATTTTCGTTCCATCAAATAATGCGTATCAGCGTGCTTTCAGCTTGCTCCTTGTCGCTGCAAAAATAGTTTATTTGTTTTTATTGTAAGATTACTTTTGTTTTTGCGTCTGTTAAAATAGAAGCATGCGTTAAGATTTATTTAAGATTCAGCGCAAGGCTTTTTTAAGAAACATATATTATACTGTATTTACAGTCAGAACAAACAGGGGGAGACAAAATGAAAAAAATAATGTCAGTAATAGCAGCAGTGATAATGCTCACAGCAAGTTTAGCCTCTTGCAGCGATTCAAGCAGCACCAAAGACAGCAGCAAAGCAGAAGTATCGAGCAGAAAGGACAGCAGTTCTTCCGAAGCATCAGACACCAAAGACAGCAGTTCAGAGGAATCATCAAGCACCGGAGAAAATAACGGGCTACCCGTCATCGCATCAGGCTTTATCGGCGATACCGCTGACGGAGGAAAAGAGGAAGATGTCAAGTGGACACTTTACGAGTTTGAAGATGACCAAACCTATTATCTTGATATTGTCGGAAAAGGACGAATGAAGGATTTCACGAGTGACGGTGAAGGCAGAGCGCCTTATTACAAATACAAAAGCAAGATAGGTCGCATTCGTGTGGCAAGCGGTGTCAATAATATCGGTGAATACGCTTTCTGCGGCTGCGATAGTGCGCTCTATGCGTTCATTATTGATGTCGCTCAGATAGGAAAGTATGCGTTCAAAGATTGCTGCGGGCTTACAAGTGTAGAACTGCCGGTGGAGCTTACTAAACTTGACGACGGCGCATTCGCAAACTGCACAAACCTCAAAGACATATATCGTTTCTACGAAAATCTTACAGACATCGGCGAAAAGGTCTTTGACGGCTGCAAAAAGCTGACTTTGCATATCAGAAAGACTGGCAATTCGGGGCTCACGATCGAAGAATACGCAAAGCAGAACAATATAAAGTACGAAGCAAGTTAATAAAAAACAAGGCAGGAGAGCAATACCGCTTTCCTGCCATTTTGTTTGACATCTCTCTGCAAATAGTGTATACTCTCATCATAAAGGGGGAGTTCCGATGAACAGTATAGAAACCAGACGCAGTATAAGAAAATATAAGCCAGATGAAGTCAGCAGGGAAGTCATAGAGCAGCTCATCTCAGCCGCCCGCCTCGCACCCTCAGCCAAGAACCGCCAGCCGTGGAAATTCATCGTCTATACAGGCGCACAGAAAGACAGCCTGCTCGACGTAATGGAAAAGTCCCTGCAAAAAGAGCAGACCACCCATTCACTTCTGCCTCAGTCGCAAAGCGGTCTGCCTGATGCTTTCAATACACTTAAAATAATGCGCACCGCACCCGTGATAATAATAGTCATGAATACAGGCGGCATAAGCCCGTTTGAGCAGATAGACTCAGACAGCCGCATCACCGAGATCTGCGATACCCTTTCCATAGGCGCAGCCGTTCAGAATATCCTGCTCAGAGCCGAGGAACTGTCTCTCGGAACTCTTTGGATAGCAAACACCTGCTATGCCTACAACGACCTCACAGATTTTATCGGTGAAAAAGGTCAGCTCGCCTGCGTCATAGCCATCGGCTATCCCGATGAAGCGCCTGCCCAAAGACCCAGAAAGCCTCTTTCGGAAATTCTCGAATACAGATAAAAAACAGCGGTATCTGCATCTTCTGCAAATACCGCTTTGCTATGTATCTTTTATTCAGCGACCTCAACAGGAGCATCTGCAGCGTTCTTGCGCACGCTCTCGATGCCGTTCTTGCAGGCAGCCTTTGTCGTGTAGCCTTCGCTCGCAGCAATGACCTGACCGTTGGTCGCTTTCAGACGGAAACGGCTCTCACCCTTCTTGTCGGTGTACATTTCAAACTTCGGGCACTTTGCAGTCTCGAAATCCTCGACCGTCTGATCCTCAAAATTAGCCGCAGGAGCGTTCTTTGCAACGCTTGCACAGCCGTTCTTTGCAGAATCGAGCGTGTTGAATACCTCTCCGCCCGTTGCGATAACTTCGCCGTTGCCTGCCTTCAGCGCCCATGTAAAGCCCGTAGCTGTCTTTTTAACAACAAATTTTCCCATTGAGATTACCTCACTTTCGTGTATTATTGTACTTTTAGTATAATACAGCTTGTCTTTGTTGTCAATAATATTGTAATTATTTATCCACTTTTATGCAATATGCACAGCCCGATTTATCATTTTTCACAAACCGCATAATATCTGCATTTTATGTATCGCTTGCATAAAACCCCGCATCTGCGCAGTGTTACGCAAAGTAACATCAATGTTTCGGCTTCTCCCTTGCATTTTCGGTGCAGTATATGTTATTATATGGACAGAAAAGAAAAAGGAGGTCATCAAAATGACATTCGGAGAAAAACTGAAAACCGCAAGACAGCAGGCAGGCTTTTCGCAGGAGGAACTTGCAGGCAAGCTTAGCGTTTCACGCTCAGCCGTCGCAAAGTGGGAGACCGACAAGGGCTTGCCCGACATCGAAAACCTCAAAGCTATTGCCGCACTTTTGAATGTATCTATCGACTATCTGCTCGATGAGGGCGAAACGCTTTGCATGACAAACCTCAGAGAGCCGATATGCCTTGATGACTATGAAAAGAAAGGAAAAGCACGCTCCAAGCAGGACGCAGCCGTCCTTGCAAAATTTCCGCAGGCGCAGCAGATATATGCCCTTGTCCGCAAAAAGAAAAACTCAAAGTTCGAGCATCTGCTTGATTGGACGGTAATGCCGTCTTTCGGCATCTTCGAGGCAGTCGATCAGATAAACAACAATGCCCCGTGCTATCTCGTCGAAACGGATAAAAAGCAGTACCTTGTCAGCGTTTCAAATGAATTTATCGACACCACCGAGCTTGCAAGGCACATCACCGAAAAGAAATTCGTGATAGGAACAAACAAGTTCTCAAAACTCTATGCGCTCAAATAAATAAGCGGCATCTGCATCGTGCAGGTGCCGCCTTCCGTTTTACAGCCCGATAGTCTCCGTTGCGATCTTCTCCCTGAACGCCGCATCATGCTCAACGAACAGCATCGTCGGCTTGAATTCCAGCAAAAGCTTCTCTATCTGCATACGTGAGAAAACGTCGATAAAGTTCAAAGGCTCGTCCCATATATAAAGGTGCGCAGATGTGATAAGGCTCGAAGCCAGCAGCACCTTCTTTTTCTGTCCCTGTGAGTAGTCCGAAATGTCCTTTTCAAACTGCGCCCTTTCAAGTCCCAGCCTGCGAAGC
>CAMZIK010000123.1 GCA_947307175.1 uncultured Clostridia bacterium | reverse complement strand
TTTGATGTGGCTTAACAGTTTAGATCTTCCGCATAATTCCTTTATGAAGTCCGATTTGAATGCCCTTTGCCGATAAAATAAAGTATTCTTTCAAAAAAATCAGTAAAAACACTTGTAACTTTCTTTTAAATGTGTTATACTTATTATAATTATAAGCGAGTATAACTGCGCTTTGATCACATATGTTTTTTCTGATATTAATTCTTATCAAAATTACCGGTAAAGGAGTTTGATACTTATGAACAAAACTAATGATACTGTTGAAAAAAGCCTGCATATCAGTCAGGATGTTATTGCACAGATCATCATCAACTGCCTCAATGAAGTTGACGGCGTATATTCGATCGCTCCTGTTATGAAAACTCCTCGGCAGATATGGCTTAAGCAGGAAAATTTCGGAAATATCAGGATCGGTCTTGTTGATGACGTAATATCTGTGACGATCGGAATTATACTTGAAAGCGGAACAAAAGCTGTTGCTATAAGCGAAACTATTCAGGAAAAAGTTAAGAGTTCGATCCAGAATATGCTCGGACTTATGGTCGCAAGAGTAAATATCAACGTGTGCGGTGTACACGTTTAATGTATAGAGCCTGACTTTTGCTGCGGCAAGGGTCGGCTTTGTGCTGTATAAAGAAAGAATTAAAGGATGTGTTTTTGTGCCGGCATCAAGGCGACAGATCAGAGAAGCAGCATTTTTGCTCTCGTTTGAAAAACTTTTCAGAGATGATCCTCTTGAGGATATATTTGAATCTGCAAAAGAAGTTGACGATTTTGAGTTTGACGAGCAGGCTCAGCAGCTTGTAAGAAACATTTATGATAATGCTGAAAAGCTTGACGAAATAATTGCCGAATTCAGCGATAAACGTGCAGTCAGCAGGATCCCGAAAGTCAATCTTGCATTGCTCAGACTTGCTATATACGAAGCTATATTTGACGACAGAGTGCCTGTCAACGTTGCGATAAGTGAAGCAGTCAAGCTTGCACAGACATATGCACTGAGCAATGATGTTTCTTTTGTCAACGGCGTTCTGGGTTCGTTCTCAAAGAGCGAACATGTAAAGGATAAGGCGGACGATAAGAAATGAGCTTGTTCCTTGGGATAGATACAAGCAATTATACGACATCATGTGCGTATTATGACAGTTCAAGCGGTAAGGTCTTTTCAAAGAAAATGCTTCTTCCTGTCAAAAAAGGTGAAAAGGGTATCAGGCAGTCTGATGCGGTCTTTCATCACACCAAGCAGCTCCCTGTCCTTATGGAGCAGCTGCTTGATGATAACAGACAGAACATAAGCGTAATAAGCTTTTCATGCGCTCCGAGGAATGCTGAAGGTTCATATATGCCCTGCTTTCTTGTCGGAGAATCTTCCGCAAGGTGCATTTCAGCTGCCTGCGGCGCAAAATGTTATAGGGCTCATCACCAGACAGGACATATCCTTGCTGCATTATATTCCTGTAAAAGACTTGATCTGCTCAAATCGAACAGGTCTTTTCTTGCTTTTCATATAAGCGGCGGCACGACGGACATGCTCCTGTGCAGACCCAATTCAGAAAGAATATTAGATATTGAAATGATAGGCTGTTCGCTTGATCTGAAAGCCGGACAGGCTGTTGACCGTGTCGGATTGATGCTCGGTCTCAGTTTTCCCTGCGGAGCAGAGCTTGAAAAGCTTGCAGCTAAAAGCAATGCAAAGTTTTCAGTTAAGCCTGTTCTGAAAGGACTCAACTGTTGTCTTTCAGGTATTGAGAACAAATGCGAAAGCATGATAAAAAACGGCGAAAGCCCTGAGGACACCGCAAGATTCTGTCTCGAATACATAGGAAAGACGATCAAAGGTATGACCAAAAATGCAATTAAAGAGTACGGCGATATGCCTGTTGTTTTTGCAGGTGGAGTGATGTCTGATAAGATCATAAAGGAAATGCTTTTGCCTGTTTGCGAAGGCTTTTTTGCCGAGCCTGAGTATTCGTGCGATAATGCTGTTGGTGTTGCTCTTTTCGGTGCATTGAAGGAGGGCGCGGTTTTATGAGTTCTATCCTTTCGGTCTCACAGCTCAACAAATATGTCGCCTTCAAGCTTAAAAGCGATGTTAAGCTGAAAGGATTGTGTGTCAAAGGTGAGATCTCTAATTTCGGTATAAATTATAAGTCAGGTCATGCCTATTTTACAATAAAAGACGACCAGAGCTGCATCAAGGCTGTCATGTTTTCAAGCTGTGTTGAAAAGCTGAAATGCGAGCCTAAAGACGGCATGAGCGTTATTGTTACGGGAAATGTCGAGCTTTACGAGGCAGGCGGAACTTATCAGATAATTGCTACGGATATTACAGCGCTTGGAAGCGGTCTTTTGCATATGCAGATAGAAATGATCAAGGACAAACTTATCAAACAGGGAGTCTTTGATGAATCAGCCAAAAAGCCGATACCGCTGTTTCCCAGAAAAATAGCAGTTGTTTCTTCGCTTACCGGAGCTGCTTTGCAGGATATCCTCAATATAATCCATAGAAGATTCCCGATCTGTACGGTAGGACTTTACCATTCGCAAGTCCAGGGCGAAAATGCTGTCAATAATATTTGCGAGAGCTTAAAAAAAGCTGATGAGGGCGATTTTGACACTATTATCCTTGCAAGAGGCGGAGGCTCACTTGAAGACCTTATGCCGTTCAATTCAGAAGCGGTTGCTGTCGCTGTGCATGAGTGCAGAACTCCGATCATAACCGCCATAGGTCATGAGACTGACACAACTCTTGCTGACTATGCTTCCGATCTCAGAGCTCCTACTCCTTCGGCTGCGGCTGAAATTGCAACCCCGGACAGAACAGAGCTTTGTAGCGCTATTGATAGTTTAACCGATCACCTGAAAAAAGCTTATGAAACAAAAATTGATAAGCTGCTGAGCGATGTGGAAAAACTTGCTTCCGAGATCAGACACCATTCGCCTGAAAACAAGCTTGAAATGTACGATCAGCGTACAGCTGACTTATCTGCAAGACTCGGTAAAGCGATCAATAACAGTATCAGCAGGAGAGAATCCATGTTTGATAAGACAGCAGGGACTCTCAATGCCCTGAGTCCTTTCAATGTGCTTTCAAGAGGATATTCCATTGTAATGAAGGACGACACAACAGTAAATTCTGCGGACTGTCTCAATAACGGCGACAGGATCACGATACGCTTTTACAGCAGCGAGGTTTCTGCTGATATTTCAGATATTACCCGAAAGGAAGAATTAAACGATGAGCTTTGAGACAGATCTTTCAAGACTCAATGAAATAGTAAAGAAGCTTGAAGGCTCAGACCTTACGCTTGATGAGTCTCTTGAGCTGTACAAGCAGGGTGTTGAGCTTTCGGTCAAGTGCAAAAAAACACTTGAAGAGGCTAAACTGACTGTAAAACAAATGGATGGAGAAAACAAAGATGAATGACACCAACAAGCAGCTGCTTGAACAGTATGTAAAAAGCATAGATGAATGCTTATTGAGATTCACACAGAACAAGCCTGAATTACAGGGCATTTTATGTGATGCTATGGAGTATTCTCTAATGGCAGGCGGAAAAAGGCTAAGACCTGTTCTTTGCCTTGAATTCTACCGTATGTGCGGCGGAAAAGATATTGACAACATCTTGGATATTGCCTGTGCCATTGAGCTTATACATACTTTTTCGCTGATACATGACGATCTTCCGTGTATGGACGATGACGATTTTCGCAGAGGAAAACCGTCTTGTCATAAAGCTTTTCCTGAAAATATCGCTTTGCTCGCAGGTGATGCTCTCAACACACTTGCTTTTGAAGTCATCTCAAATGCTGCTCTTGATGGAAAGATCCCTGCTGAGAAAGCCGTTATGCTAATCTCTGTTCTGAGCAAAAGCGTAGGAACAGAAGGAATGATAGGCGGACAGGTAATTGATCTTCTAAGCGAAGGAAAAGAGATCGACATAGAAACGCTTAATACCCTGCAGTCCTACAAAACAGGCGCACTTATCGAAGCTGCCTGCGTAATGGGTGTTATACTTGCAGGAAAATACGAAATGATCCCTGTTGCTGCTGATTATGCTTCGGCAGTCGGAAGAGCTTTTCAAATCGTTGACGACCTGCTCGATGTCAACGGTACTTTTGAAGAACTTGGCAAGCCAATAGGGAGCGACAGCGAACAGAAAAAATCTACATATGTTTCTCTGCTCGGAGAAAACCGTTCAAAACAGATAGCTGCACAGCTCACCATGCAGGCTCTTGGACATCTTACCAGATTTGATAACAATGGATTCTTAACCGAACTTACAGACGATCTGCTCAGCAGACGTAATTGACATAAAAGATGGGACGAATACTAAATGAGCTATAACAATAAGCTTGACCTTTATAAAATGAATCTTCCGGCTGACCTGAAAAAACTCAGTTATCCTCAGTGTGATGAACTGTGCAAACAAATACGCCGACTCCTGATAACCACAGTTTCAAAAAACGGCGGTCACCTTGCTTCAAGTCTTGGTACAGTTGAACTGACTATGGCTGTTCATCGTGTTTTCGAATCTCCGAAGGACAAGATCGTCTGGGACGTCGGACATCAGGCATATTCACATAAGATACTGACAGGGCGAGCAAAAAAGTTCTGTACTCTGAGGCAGGAAGACGGTCTTTCAGGCTTTTGCAGACCCGATGAATCTATACATGATGCATTTATAAGCGGACACAGTTCAAATTCTATATCTGCTGCACTTGGTATTGCAACAGCTATGAAACTAAACGGTGACGATCATCATACTATCGCTATTGTCGGTGACGGTGCATCATCGGGCGGTCTTTTCTATGAAGGTCTGAATAATGCGGGAAAAAGCAATACAAACATTATCGTTATCCTGAATTATAACGAAATGTCTATCTCCAAAAATGTCGGAGGTATGGCTAAATATCTTTCAACACTCAGAACTAAAGACGGGTATCATAAAACAAAAAGTGCTGTAAAAAAAGTGCTTGATAAAACGCCTGTTATCGGTTCGCCTGTAAAAAAAGTCATAAAAGGCTCAAAAGATGCAGTCAAGAACTCTCTTTTGCACAGCACCCTTTTCGAAGATCTCGGTTTTGAATACATCGGACCTCTTGATGGTCATAACATTGCCGAAATGGAAAGGGGACTTCAGGCTGCAAAGTCAATGAACTGTCCTGTGCTTGTGCATGTAAACACTGTTAAAGGAAAAGGATATGCACCTGCCGAACAGAATCCGGGTGAATATCACGGCGTTGGCTCTTTTGAACTGTCAACAGGAAATCCTGATGTGGTCGCAAGCGACAGCTATTCTTCAGTTATGGGCAAGGAGCTTTGCGATATTGCAAGAACGAACAAAAGAGTTTGTGCAATAACCGCTGCGATGAAATACGGAACAGGTCTTCAATACTTTGCAAAGCAATTCCCTGAAAGATTCTTTGATGTCGGTATTGCCGAGGAACACGCTGTAACGTTCTGCGGCGGTCTTGCTCAGATGAATTATATCCCTGTATTTGCCGTGTATTCAACGTTTCTGCAAAGAGCATATGACGAACTGATACATGATCTTGCGATATGCCGCTATCATGCTGTTATCTGCGTTGATAGAGCAGGTGTTGTAGGCAATGACGGCGAAACACATCAAGGTATTTTTGATGTTCCGTTCCTTTCAAGTATCCCGAACACTAAGATCTATTCGCCTTCGGATTACTCAGAGCTGAAGCTTTGCCTGCATCAGGCGATCTATGATGACGACTGCATTTCAGCGATCAGGTATCCAAGAGGTAACGAAAAAAACATAATTAAAAATGAAAATCCAAATACATCTTTTACTCATCTGAAAAAAGGCGGAAATATCCTTATCGTAAGCTACGGACGGCTCAGCAATAACGCTGCTTCAGCCGTTGAGATACTTAAATCCAAAGATATTATCTGCGATGTTCTCAGACTTGTCGAGATCTTCCCGATAAGCGAAAAAATAGCTGATATTATTTCAGGATACGATGTGGCTTTTTTCTTTGAGGAATGCTATGATTATGGTTCTATAAGTGAAAAATATGCAGCCGTCTGCGATAATGTTGCTCCTTTTACGATCGACTACTTTGTAAAGCACGGAGACTGCAGCGTGCTGCTTGATGAGCTTGGTTTTTCAGCCGAAAAGATGGCTGAACAGATAGAAGGTTTTCTTAACGATGAGCCGACTTGATATTTATCTGTGCGAAAAAGAACTGGCTAAAAGCCGTGAAAGAGCTAAAAAACTTATAAAAGAAGGAAAGGTTTGTGTAAACGGTAAAGTTTGTACAAAGCCTGCTTATGAAGTTGTTGAGAATGATGAGATCACTGCGCAGCCAGATGATATAAAATATGTGGGCAGAGGCGGCTTGAAGCTTGAAAAGGCTTTTGATGTTTTTGGTCTTGATGTTGAGGATGCAATTTGCGCTGATATAGGCGCTTCTACCGGCGGTTTTACTCAATGTCTGCTTGAACACGGCGCTAAGACCGTTTATGCGGTAGATGTAGGGCACGGACAGCTTGACAAAAGCCTGATCAATGATAAACGGGTAGTCAATTATGAAGGCGTGAATGCAAGAGAGCTTACAGCAGACAGCTTTCCTGCAAAGCCTTGCTTTATCAGTATTGATGTGTCATTTATCTCATTGGAGCTTATGATCGGCGCTCTAAGCAGCCTGCTCGAACATAACGGCATTATTATCGCTCTGATAAAGCCTCAGTTTGAAGCAGGAAAGAAAGCTTTGAACAAAAAGGGAATAGTTAAAGATCCAAAAGACCATGTAAGAGTCCTTGAAAAACTTGTTTGCGCCTTTAACGGCGCTGATCTTACAGTCGTAGATATTATCCCGTCTGCAATAACAGGCGGTGACGGCAACATTGAATATCTTGCCTATCTGCGTAAAGATCCTCAGACAGAGATCAAAAACATTGATTTTAACGGAATTGTCAAAAGTGCTTTTTTACAATTCAAATAAACAGGAGATAGTATGAATATCTTTATTTTTCCAAATCTGCGTAAAACAAATTGCAAAGAATATGTGGTCAAGGCTTGTGACGTTCTTTTAAAAAACAAGTGCAAGGTGTTTATTGAAAACGTTTATAAAGATGTCTTCGGAAAGCTTGACGGAGTGCTTTTTGATGATGCGGTAAATTGCATAAAAGAATGTGATGCTGTCGTTGCTGTCGGCGGCGATGGAACGATACTCAAATGTGCGATAGACTGCGCCCGTAATAATAAGCCTGTTCTCGGCATAAACTGCGGACGTCTCGGATTCATGGCTTCACTTGAATACACACAGATCGAAAGCCTTGACAGACTGGTAAAAGGTGAATACAGTCTGAGCAGAAGAATGCTCATATGTGCTGAAATAACCGATAAAAGCGGAGAAGTATCTTCTTTCACTGCGCTAAATGATGTTGTCGTTTCAAAATCTGACAAATGTAAGATCGTTGATTTTGAAGTCAGCAGAAACGGTCAGCTCATTTCTTCTCTGAGGGCAGACGGTATCATCTTTTCTACACCTACAGGTGCATCAGCTTATTCTATGTCAGCTGGAGGACCTATAATCGAACCAGGAATGGAATGTATTGAATTTACGCAGATATGCCCTCACTCATTATTTGCAAGGACAATGATATTCAGCCCTGACAGCGTCATAACTGCTACAAGCCATACAGTTGCAGGCAACTGTACAAATGTGGTCGTTGACGGAAATAAGGTTTACAAGTTGAATGATAATGATATTCTGACTATAAAAAGATCTGACGATCATGTTGAAATAATAGATATTAACGGCGACAGCTTCTTCACATCAGTCAATAAAAAGCTTATGCAGCCACTCAAGGAATTTCCGGGAGGAGATCAGGCATGAAATCGCAAAGGCATCAGATGATAATAAAGCTTGTGAGCGAAGAAAAGATCGACACGCAGGAAAGCCTTCAGGCTGCTCTGGCAGCTCATGGCTTCAAAGTTACGCAAGCTACAGTTTCAAGGGATATTAAGGATCTGTCCCTTATTAAAGTTGTTCTGCCGGACGGAAGCTATAAATATCGTATACCATCGCTCAGAAAGAACGGCTTAAAAGAAGAAAACAGTGCGATCATGAGCTTTATCAGCGATTCCGTCCTTTCTGTTGACTATGCAGGAAATACTGTGGTTGTAAAATGCCATTCCGGAATGGCTCAGGCGGTCTGTGCAAAACTTGACAGAACAAAGCTTGAAAATGTTGTCGGAACACTTGCAGGCGATGATACTATCTTTATCCTTATGCGTACTGAAAGTGACGCTCAAAGGCTCGTTAAGGAGCTTAATTCTATAATATACTCAAAATGACAGGTGACAGGTTATGCTATCGCAACTATATATAGAAAATCTGGCGGTAATAGAAAAAGCCAATATCGATCTGACAGGTGATCTCAATGTTTTTACCGGAGAGACCGGAGCAGGAAAGTCTATACTTATCAATGGCATAAACGCTATACTTGGTCAGAGGATAACAAAGGATATTGTCCGTACAGGTGCGGATAAAGCTGTTATATCGGCTGTTTTTACACAAGTACCTGATGAATGTTCGTCGCTTTTGTCTGAAAGCGGTCTTACGACCGAGGAGGATCAGCTTTTCCTCGAAAGAGAGATTCGCTCCGACGGCGGAAGTGTTGCAAGGGTCAACTCTCGCAGCGTCAATGTTTCGGTGCTCAAAGAACTCGGCGAGCTTCTCGTAAATATCCACGGACAGCATGATAATCAGATACTTATGTCACCCGATAAGCATATCCATATCCTTGATAGTTT
>CAMZIK010000122.1 GCA_947307175.1 uncultured Clostridia bacterium | reverse complement strand
AGCAGTATCATAGCAGAGCCTAAGAACAGATAGGAAACCAATGCAATATTGATACAAACACGAACGCCCTGTCTGATACGCTCGGTCTTGCCTGCGCCGAAATTCTGACTGACAAAGGAAGAAACCGCAAAGCCTGCCGTGAGGGACGGGAGCATAAACAGGTTCAGGTACTTGCTGCACACTGAATATGCCGATGTATAAGCTACACCGCAATCATTGACATATCCCTGAACGACCATACAGCCTACCGCAGTGATCGAGTTCATACACGCCATCGGTATGCCATTTTTCAGCAGCAACAGGGACATTGCCGTATCCGATTCAAAATCATCTTTACAGATTTCAAGCTGAGGTATCTGTTTCATTTTCAGATAGCAGATAAACGCCGATATAGCTTGTGATATTACAGTTGCCGCTGCTACTCCCTCAACACCTGTGTGAAAGAGAAATATCAGGATATAGTCCAAAGCAATATTGACCGCCGAGGAGATCATAATTGCAAGAAACGGCGTTTTACTGTCACCGACCGAACGGAGAACACCCGAAAGCAGATTATACGCTATCGTTGCTGCCAGTCCGCCGAAGATGATATATCCGTAGATCAGGCTGTCTTCCAGTATGATCTGGTCTGTCCGCATCAAAAGCAATATCGGTTTCAGAAGCAAACAGCCTGCCGTCGTCAGGATCACTGTCAGTATCGCTGACAGCTTCACAGATAATGCAACAGACTTGCGGACGGCAGTCATATCGCCCGAACCGAAGTTCTGAGCGATGATAACGGCAAATCCGCCTGTTACACCCATTGAGAAGCCTATTATCAGCAGTGATAAGGACGAGAGGTTGCCGACTGCACCGAGGGCATTGTCGCCTAATCCTCGCCCGACGATAGCCGTATCAGCTACCGAGTATATCTGCTGAAGAAGATTGGTCAAGAGCATCGGAAAGAAGAAACCAATCAGTTTTCCCGATACTTTGCCGTTTGTCAGGTCATTCGTATGATCCATTCACATCACCTCTGCCATTAAATATAGCATATCTCAGTTGTATCTTATATCTGGAAACTTGAATTTATAGCTGAAAAGTGATATAATATGCAGAAGAAAGGCAGGCGGTGCGTATGAAAATCAGAAATGAGCTGAATGCAGAGCTTTTTCGGCAGAAAATGGATAATTTCAAGCGTTCGGAACATTCCGTGAAGCCAGTCGAGTTTACTTCAATATGCAATGGGGATATGGATGCTGTGAAATTGCAGCTCAGTGAGGATGAGCTTGCTTTAATCGCTGATGACAGGCTCATGTCTAAAAACAAACTGAAAAACGCTGTGTATCACTTTGTTTTATGTGCATCGGCAATCGCTTCCACTTGTATGGATATGGGCATGGGGCAGACAGAAGCCTATACACTATCTGATCTCTATGTCCTCAAAGCCGATACTTGCAGGACGATAGACGGTGTATGCAGGCTCTATGAAGATATGTGCCTTGATTTCACCGAGCGAATGCAGGAGATACGCAAGGAAGCAGTTATTTCGCTTCATATCCGCAAATGCATTGACTATATCTATGAGAACTTAGGTGCTGATCTGTCTGTAAAGACTCTTGCAAAAGCAGCAGAGCTGAATCCTGCCTATCTGTCAAGACTGTTCCGGCAGGAGGTCGGCATTCCGTTGACACGCTTTGTGAAAGAAGCAAGGGTAGATACAGCTCAAAATCTTCTCCGATATTCCGACCTTTCCTATCTTGTGATTTCTACCTCTCTTGGCTTTTCCACGCAAAGTGTGTTTATTGCCGTGTTTAAGGAAATCACAGGCATGACACCAAAGGTGTACCGTGAAACGTATTATACGAAGAATAAATAGAGATATTTCAAAACAAAACGCCACTCTCCCTAATGTGTTGGAGAGTGGTGTTCTTGAGCACGCTGCACTTGAAATACAATGTTGCTAATTAAAAGAATTATCTTGAAAAATTTTTCAGCAAGCTCGTGGCAGGTGTTTTTTGTAGCCTTATGTGAGAGAATAATAATCAAAATATATGCTAACCCTATTGACAAACGCACAAAAATGTAGTACAATGTACTATAGAGAAAGGAGCGTGAGCTTATGGCATTTTCAATCAGACTAACAGACGATGAAAAGCGTTTAGCTGACAGCTATGCAAAAATGCATTCAATGTCAGTGGGCGAAGCGTTCAAGAGAGCACTGTTTGAGAAAATCGAGGACGAATATGATTTAACTGTATACGAAGAAGCATACAAAGAATACGTTGACAGCGGTATGAAATCATCGCCTATTGAAGAGCTTTGGAAGGAACTTGACTTATGAGTTATTCAATAGAGACCACGCCGCGTTTTGACAAAGAGTTTAAGAAACTCGACAAGTACACTCAGAAGCTAATAAAAGCGTGGATCAATAAGAATCTTGTAGGCACTGACAATCCAAGAGCACACGGCAAAGGATTAACATCCAATAGGTCAGGTCAGTGGCGTTACCGTATCGGAGACTACAGGCTTATTTGTCAAATACAAGATAATGAGCTTGTCATACTGGCTCTTACTGTAGGTCACCGAAGCGAAGTGTATGACAACTAATAGGCTAACTTCTTCCAAAGTCTCATGATAAAATGAGCTGAACCACTTTGAAAAATTTCAAAGTGGTTTTCTTTTTTCAATGATAGTCTGCATATCATTTGCATTTGATAGCTCAGCTATCAGCGAACAAGCAACAAACAAGTGCTTCTATTTTTTCTTCAATGTGCTCAACTTTGAAAAATAAAACTTTGAGTTTGTTCAAACAAACTCAAACAAGCCGAATGCAACGGCTGCAATATCATGTCCGTAATTAAAACATTTACATTTTAATTGCTGCTACAAGTATGTGTTGCGTTCTGCTCCAAAAGCAGCAGAAAAATTTTTCAAGTGCTTCCAACTTTTTCTCAAAAGTTGTCACAGCTGCTGTCTGATATTTTCTGTCCGTAATTGAAAATGCCAAACAAGCTTGAATCATTTTTCTGTCAGAAGGGGTGCAGAGGAACTGCTGCGGAAGAAATTTTTAAGAGAAGGAACGTCTCTTAAAGCTGTCGGCAGACGGGGAGCAGAGGAACGCTGCGGAGGAAGATTTTTAAGAGGGAGGAACGTCCTCTTGAATGTATTTGTGCTCTGAGCCTGAGCACAAATAAGGGGGGTCAAGGGGGCTTGCCCCTTGCACCTCAGACCTAACGCCGTAGGCGAACGAAGTGTTTAGGTCTTAGGTGCAAGACCACATCTTGACTTTTTCGGCAAAACAGGGTATAATTGATGTGGTTCTTGATAGCGGCAGAGCTGCCGCAAATGAAAGGAGTGTGTCTATATGGCAAGTGTGAATTGGCAGAAAATGACGAAGCAAGCAGCAGGAGCAATGAAGCGGCACAACGGAAAAAAAGAAAGGGTAGAGGGTAATCACACAAACAAACACATCGACAAAAGTAAGTCTCATCTCAACATCTACATCGGAGCCGATGACTACAATGAGATGTACAAAGCTATGCTCAAGAGAGTCGATGAAGTTGATAAACTCTACCCACCTTTGAAGAAATTGAAAGCAGATGAACGTATCATTTGTGAGAGCTTAGAGTACAAATGTCCGCAGGCAATTTATGACTTAGGCTATGACAGTGCGGTCAAGTTCTTCAATGACGTTCACAAAATGTTCATAGATTTTTTCGGAGCCGAGAACGTTCACGGTAGCTGCGTTCACTTCGATGAGGTCCACGATTATGTAGATCCAAAGACCAATCACACTTACACAAGTCTCCCTCACGCTCATTCATTAGTGAGCTGCTATGTCGAATGGGAAGAAGATATAAAGAAGGGCGGAAAGAAAACTGGAGAGAAAAGAGAGCGCAAAGGAATCAACGGAAAAAACTTCGAAAAGCGTGACCGCTACAACAAACTCAATAAGAAAATTGATGACTATTGTCTCAAAGAGTTTGGCATTCACTTCATGACAGGAGAACAAGCTCAGAAAAAAACTGTCGAGCTTCTCAAATCAGAAAGCGAACTTGCTGCAGCAAATTTAAAAGTCCAGGCTGCACAGGAGCAGCTGCGTTCAGAGCAGCAAGCGATTGAAGAACTGCGAACTGAGCACCAACAGTATCGTGAACTGAAAGTCAGTAAAGAAAATCTCGCCCAGAATATAAAGGTAAAGTCAGGTGGTATCTTTGGCAGCAAAGAAGAAACTGTTACTATGAGCAAAGCTGATTTTGATACCATACTGGAACAGTCAACCGCATACGTTGCCAATTATGATAAGATTAAAGTTGCAGACGAACGTCTTTCAGAACTCGATGAAAGAGAGAAAGAATTAGAGATACAAAAGGAGTATTTTGAAAAAAATAAAAAGGACTCCTTTGAAAAAGCATATAAGAAGCAACGTGAAGCTGAAGCACTAATAAGTGAATATGAAGAAAAGGTAGCTCTTTCAAATGGATATTTAATAGAGGCTGAAGATAAATATAGAACTCAGGTTGAATTAAATGAACGATATGATATTGCAAGAAATCAATTAGAACAGGAACGTAATAAATCAAGTGACCTTGCATCTCAGCTTGAAAAAAAAGAAAAAAAATATAAGAACGAAATGGCTTCTTTAACTCAGCAGCATCAAACTGAAGTAAATGCTCTCAGTGCCCAAATACAAAAACTACAGGAAAAGCTCAATGAAAAAGAAACCATCATTGAAAAATTGCAAAAGGGCATTTATTCAACAATGCTAAGAACATCTGCTGTCATTAATGTATTAAAACAGGTATTATGTACTAAAGATATTCCTGAAAAAGAATATGCTATGATTAAGAGCGTTAAAGTTTTTAGTGATGAGACTATTGATGCTTTGCCTAAAACCAGTGAATCAAGAAAGAAAATAGATAAAATGCTGGAAGCAGGTTTTGTTCCTCAGCTACTTAAAGATCTGAGCAATAAAATTTATAAAGAAATGCAAGAAGAAAAGCAGGAACAAAATCAGTCACGTGGCATGAGCCTATAATAGACTACAGTGGAAATTTGGTAGCCGTAATTAAAATAATTGAATATTGCAGAAGCGAAAAATCGCAAAGGACATATTTTTCAAAATATAAAATATGTCCTTTACTGCAAAAAAATCAATCCATCGTCAATCAAAAATCCCTTCTTGATTGATAGATTGATTTATACTTGATTATTACTTGTTTTATACTTGATTTCGGTTATCGTAGATTGGCTTATATAGCACCTTTGCGGAATCAATTACGGAGATGATATTTCCAATTACGGAGATGATATTTCTCAATTACGGAGATGATATTTCCAATTACGGAGATGATATTTCTAATTACGGAGATAATATTTCTCAATTACGGAGAAATTATTGACTTTCTCCGTATAATGTGATATAATGAAGTCATCAAAAATAAAGGAAGTATTTTGAAATGGCTAAACTATATGAAACGGCAGTCGTATCAAAAAGAAATGTGCTTAACGAGCTGAGAAGCAATAATATGACCCTTCAAGAACTGCGATTTTTCAGTATATATCTATCTAAAATTAATCCACAAGATATCGATACAAGGGTTGTTCGCTTCCCTTTAGACGATTTTCAGAAAATAATGAATCTTGGTAAGCTTAATATTACTCAATTAAAATCCAATATTGATAGCTTGCTTACAAAGGTTGTTCATGTTCCAAATGAGAACGGCGGTTTTTCAGCATTTCAGCTTTTTAAGAGATGCCGAGTAAACAAGGATGAATTAGATTCTTGGTTTGTCGAGATTGATGCACATGATGATGCGCTTCCTCTGATGTTCGATTTTAAGGAAAAATACTTCAAGTATGAACTTTGGAATGCTCTACGTCTGAAATCTTCCAATCAGATTAGGATGTACGAGATCATGAAGCAGTATGAATTCATAGGACATCATGAATGGAGCGTTCAAGAACTTAGAGAACTTCTATATATTGGCGAAAACGAGTATTCGGGCAGAACAGGGTGGTCTGATTTTCGGAAGAATATTCTTGATGCTTGTCAGGCAGCTCTGAAGGAGTCAACTGATATCTGCTATACATATGAACGTGGCAAGACAGGAAAAGGCGGTAAATGGCTTACAATCATATTCCATATTGAAAAAAATAATGATTATATAGACCAGCTTACCTTGGCAGATTTCATAGATATGCAACCTTCATCTCAGCTAATCGAAGATGATATGATTGAGGGACAGGCTACATTCTTCGAGGAAGAAATAGAATACGGCTCAGAACTTGCGAATTTTCTTGGAAGAAACGCTCTTGATAACGAATTTACCCCTGAACAGGTCAGGGTAATTCAGGATTTTGTAATACAAGCCGTTCCTGCCAGTGATTACCTTGAAAGAAATAATTACCTGATTAGAATGGTTCACAAAATGAACGCTCAGCCTAATATTAAGAACAGATATGCATATCTTTGCAAAATGCTCGAACAAGACTTACAAAGCCAAGAAAATTGAAAGGAAAAAAGACAATGGATACAGAGTACACGTACATAAAAGGCGTGCTTGGATATAATAGCAGCAACGATCGCTACGGTTTGCTCGCCTGTGACCTTTGGGAAATAGACGGATTTCACTGTGGTGACACACTTGATGTGTGGGACTATGATAGTGAGCAGTGGATTCCCACAAGAATAGAAAAGCACTTTCAAGGCGACTGGTACTTGGTCGACACTGAGTATAGCGGATTGTCCCTCGAAGGTCTGAGGGCGAGAGTTAGAATTTGAGCTAAGATAGGAGTGCGTGAAGTGGGAAAAACCATAAAGCAGGTGTCTGCTGAACTGAATGTAAGCAAGCCGACCGTTGCCAAAGCAATAGAGCAGTGTGGATTGAGCGATGCTCTGATTCGTGTCGGCAATCGATTTGAGCTATCAGACGAGCAAGTCGAAATGATAAAATCGCAAATATCACCAATTGGCGATTCGCCAAAAACGCAAACAGAAACGGAAACAACGCAAAATTCGCAAAGTGTACAGGCGGACAAATCACAAAAAACAGAAATTGAAACGCCAAAATCGCAAGACAATTCGCAAATAATGCAAAAATCGGTAATTGAGCTTTTAGAAGGGCAACTTGAAGCCTTACAGCAGCAGCTCACAGTCAAGGACGAACAGCTCGCTGCCAAAGATAAGCAGCTTGCAGACCTCACGGCTGCACTCCTGTCAGCACAGGAGCAGCACAAGGCTCTGACCGATGCTCTGACTGCCGCCCAAGCTCTTCACGCTGGCACTATCCAAGAGCGCTTGACGGTCGCGGAGCAGCCAAGCTCTGACGAGGTGACCGTTCCCGTGGGTGAAGCTCCCTCGGAACAGCCGCCGAAGAAGCGCGGATTCTTTGCAAGATTATTTGGAAAGGACTAATCTCATAAAATGATGGTGAAGATGCATTAGAAGCTCACGGAGAAATAATAATTAAAAGGAGCGATATCGCTCCTTTTTTCTTTTCCAAGTGTGTAAATTTACTGTGCAACCAATTTGTGTAAAAGAGCTTGACATTCAGCAGTATCTATGCTATGATAAATAGTGTAATAGTAACGACCGTTACTTTTATACAAGAAAGAAAAAGGCACTGATTGAAAAAAGGAGGAAATGATATGGCAAACTTTGATTTAGGATTAGCAAAATGCTATGCAAAGGAAAGAGCTGAAGGAGCTTTGGCAGACTATGCAAGTTACTGTAGATTTCACAAAATTAATGTATTTGATACATCTACCGAAATTGGGAAGAACCACGAAGAACTATGGAATATGTCCGTTAAAATCGGCAGATGCACAACAGAAGAAGAAATCAATAAATACTTGGAAAGGATAGCAGAACTAAAAGCTGCTGTTAGTGAATAAGCCATGGAAAGAATTTATGGTTACTGCCGTATATCTACCAAGAAGCAGAACATCGAGCGACAGGAGCGTAATATCCTTGCTGCGTATCCTAATGCGATAATAACCAAAGAAACCTATACTGGAACTAAGCTAAACAGACGAGGACTCGATAAAATCCTCAGAGAAGTCCGTTCGGGTGATACTATTGTCTTTGACAGCGTGAGCCGTATGAGCAGAAATGCAGCTGAGGGCATCGAGCTTTACATGAGCCTTCTGGATCAGAACGTCGAGCTCGTGTTCCTCAAAGAGCCACACATAAATACAGCAACTTACAAGCAAGCTCTGAGCAGCAGCGTTGAGCTCGTCGGAAATGAGATAGCAGATATCTACATTGAAGCGACCAACAAAGTGCTGCGGCTGCTCGCCACAAAGCAGATTGAGCTGGCGTTCGGGCAAGCTCAGAAGGAGGTCGATGACCTACATCAGAGAACAGCTGAAGGAATCGAGACAGCTCGCCGCAAAGGGAAACGCATTGGAACGCCGCAGGGGAGTGTCCTCAACGTCAAGAAGAAAGCTCCTGCAATCGATGTAATTAAAAAAAGCTCCGTCAGATTCGGCGGAACGCTCAACGACACTCAATGCGCTGCTGCTGCAAAGATAAGCCGAAAGACCTTTTACAAATATCTTTCAGAAATTGGAAATCATAACAGTTAAAAGAATACTATAGAAACGGAGATGCTTGATATGTTAAAAGTTGTTGACACTTTAAAAGTCGGAAACTTATTAACCAATGAAAACAGCACCCTCTCAGAACGCTCTGAGAAGGTGCTGTAACAATCATATTATGCTTGACTTTGAGTTGCTTTTCTAAAATAAATCATATATGCTCCGACATTCAAAGCCAGCGCTCCGATCCACGCAATGAACTCAGCGTAAGCAGTTGCCCGAAAGCCAATATGCGGAAGCAGGAAGATGATTGCAGGAATACGCAGTGCCATTTCAGCAATTCCCGACAGCATCGGAATCAACGGATACCCCATACCCTGCGTTGCATTGCGGTAAATGAACAGCAGATTCAGCAATATCAGCCCCGCACCGC
>CAMZIK010000121.1 GCA_947307175.1 uncultured Clostridia bacterium | reverse complement strand
GCGGAGCTGGGCAAGGTTGCCGATGTAAATTTGATTGCGAAGTAAACGCTTTATCGTTTCCACGCTCCACAGGTGAAGACTGTAATGTGGCGTTTCTTTGTTCAGCAAGCTGTATCTGTAATCATCGGGAGTGAGGATACCCTCATCATTCAGCACTTGGGCGATACGCTTCATGTTGTAGCCTGCCGCCCTCATTTCAAAGATACGGCGTACAACAGCAGCGGCAACGGGATCAATCACAGGTGTACGCTTTTCATCATCGCCCTTGAAATACCCGTAGGACGCAAATGTCGTCCTATACTTGCCCGACTTTGCTCCCGATTCAACAACCGCCCTGATCTTCTTGGACGTGTTGGCGCTGTGCCACTCGTTAAAGACATTCATTATCGGCATCATGTCCATTCCCGAACTTGCGGAATTTGCAGTATCCACGTTGTCCGTGAGAGCGATGAAGCGAATGTTATACATTGGGAATATGTAATCTGTGTACTGTCCTACCTGGATATAATTACGACCAAATCTGCTCAAATCCTTGCAGAGTATCAGGTTTATTCTTCCCGTCTTGGCATCGTCGAGTAAACGCTGGACACCAGGTCTCTCGAACGTAGTTCCGCTAATGCCGTCATCTACATACTCGTCATAGAGCGTCCAGCCCTGCTGTGTAATGTACTCCGTGAGTATCTTTCTCTGGTTTTCTATCGAAAGGGATTCGCCGCTTCTTTCATCATCTTTTGAAAGGCGCATATACATCCCAACTTTGTATTCGGTCTGCTTTGGTAACATCAATAACTCCTTTCCTCCCAAAGCGACCTTATTCCATAAGACTATTATAGCGCACCTTATGGAATAAGGCAATAGGTTTTGGGAAAAATTTTTACGCTGTAACAGCCTTCGGAACAAGACCAAGCATTTCGCTCATCGCCTTATTCTCCGCATACTGATACATCACATCATTGATGTCACGATCACCAATAAAGTGACTATGCACAATGTATGTGCGTCCGTCCACCTCATAGGTGTTGACCTGAACGGGACAGTCCTTGTACTGCTCGTTCATCTCCTGCATTGTTCTGTTTTTCATAGCTTGTTACTCCTTTAGCTTCTCTATCTCTATGCTTTAGAGCGAGGGGATTGCTTTCTCTATCTGCCCCTCTTTTTGTTTGTGTTTGATTGTAGCTGTGCGGAACGGCAAGTGTCGTCCCATACACAGCTAACGTTTTGTTGTCGGTCTATATCTTAAACCGCATAGGGGTTAGACTTCTTATCAAAGAACGAAGTCTGTCCGTTAGCAACATCATCGTCTGAGTTATCGTCCGACTTGTTGTCAGCATTAGCAGAACTATCGTCAGCCAGTTCACTGATCTGCTCATAGGTCATACCACTTGCGGTCAGCTTACCGATGAGCGTATGCTCCGCAGTAACAGCGTCAACAAGCTCCTGCCCGTCCTTACCGTAAAGCTCGGAGAGCATATCGTAAGCGATCTGCTTGCTTTGCATAATGATCTTACGCTTGCGTTCAAGGGCAGCTCTCACCGCCTTGTCAGCGTTGTCGATCTTAGCCTGGTTGTCGTTCAGATTTCCGCGCATTCATTTCACCTCACTTCATCTGATATTGCAGGATACTCACATACCCCACGATAATATTATAGCGCGCAATAAAGCCGTTTGTCTACTGGTATTGCGCTCAAACTTTCTGTTTCATTAGAGTTTTGCGTTCGACAGAATGTTATGGGGAATTTCAAAAAGCTCCAGTGTGTTTGGCTTCACTTTTACCACTAATGATACAGAGAAACTATGACCTTCTACATATCAATACCAAAGTTTTAAGCCATTCGTTAAGTACCGCCGAGATATTCTCCGTTATGCACAAATACGTTATCCGAAAATCTTTAGAATTTTTGGCAGGCTATGCTTAACGAAGCCAAGATTATTTTGGTAATAACTTTTGAGGGATATTTTCACCAGACTGCCGCACTCCCAGCACGATAACTGCGCCGTACCAGATTACAATTTCAAGTGTGATGATAATAGAGAGCATCACGCAGGAGCGTGAGCGAATATAACCGCCGACACAAGCGGCGGAGATTGAAGTCGCATAGCTCCAAATTCGATGACGGAGCATCGAAAGCCTGCGAGATATGCAAATCCCACAGGCTGGAAAATATGCGCGACAGCGCAACAAAAATAACAAGCATTGTATTTTGCGCCGCACAGCGAGCGAAAATACCAAATGCTTGTTGGGGACACCCCAAGCCCCGAAATGACCGCACAGCGGTCAGAAAATAATCGGCTTACGCCGAAATTAAAACAAAGGAGACACCAATATGGAAACCGAGAAAAAGAAGCGTGGCAGACCGCCTAAACACAAGGCTATGGAGTTCGAGGGTATGACCTATGAGGGTGCTATCAACCACGCACTTGACCAAGTGGTCAGAGCCGACCTTGACAAGTGCCTTGCCAACAAGGACGAGAGCCAGCTTACGGACGATGAACGCAAGTACCTGAAACGCAAGAGGGAGAAGAAGTCTTACACCCTTAACGTGAGGTTCACGGAATCGGAAATGCAGGACATCTTAGCAAAGTGTGAGCAATACGGGTACAAGAACAAGACGGAGTATATCCGAGATTGTGTTCGTGTGAGGGTTGATCTCACTCCCGACCGTTCCGAAATTGCCGAATGCAATCGTCTGATGAAACGCATTGGAGCGAACATCAATCAGATACTTGTCCGACTTTACAGCACAGGTCACATCTATGCCGAGGATATTACCGAGATAAAGAGAGGGGTTAATGAAATTTGGCATACACTTCTATCCATACGATCAGGGCAACAGTCAGCGCAGCGATCGCTTACATCACAAACGGAGATAAGACCATCAACGGTTTATATGTCAGCTCTTATGCTTGCCGAGCCGACAGCGCAGGAGCAAGCGAGGACTTCCGAGCCGTCCGACAGCAAGGCACAGGACGAACCGAAATCCTTGCCTACCACATGATTCAGAGCTTTGCCCCCGGTGAAGTCACGCCCGAACAGGCTATGCAGATCGGAGAGGAGTTGTGCGACCGTTATCTGAAAGGCGATTATCAATATGTTATCGCTGTCCACAACGATAAAGACCACCTGCATTGCCATATCATTTTTAACAACACCAATCTGTATAACGGACTCAGCTTCACCACTGAGCATAATCAGGGCAGGAAGTCGGAAAGAGCATGGTCTGAGCTGCGTGAAATATCCGACGAGATATGTGCCGAACAAGGTTTATCGCTCATCGACCCGAAGGGCATGGGCGTATCTTACCTTGAACGGTTGAAGCAACAAGAGGGCAAGTCGTGGAAAGAAAAGCTCCGCATCCGAATTGCAGAGGTTATGCTTTACAGCCGTGACTTTGCGGACTTCCTCAAAAACTGCACCGCCAGCGGTATCGAGTATGTTTACACTCCGAAGAACAAGTACAAGCTGAAATTCAAGCTATCTGGTGACGGTCAGCAGAGGTTCACAAGAGCCGAAACGCTGGGCGATGGATTCACCGTCGAAAGCATCACCGAGCAGATTGCGGAGATACAGGAAAAGCTGTCAGCGGCGAATGTCACTCCCGATATGCTTATCGAACCGCCGAAGCCTGTTGCTGTTCCCAAGCATGAGCCGAAGCCGACAAAGACAGTCACCGCACCGACAAAGCCGAAACAGTCTGCTGAGCCTGAAACTATCACGGAAACGAGTGAAACCGCAAAGAGAAAAGCTGCTGCGGAACAGGTTGAGAAGTTCTTTGCAGCCCGACGAGCAAGACGGCAGGCACAGCTTGATATGCTTAACGCATCTTCTGCAAAGCCCACCGAGCCGAAACCTGAACTGCCTACCCCGATACCACAGCCCACACCTACGGAGAGTAAAGCACCTGAAAAGAAAGAAGATCCGTGGAAAGCTATCAGAGGTATGGGCAGAGCAAACGAAATCATCGCAGACCTTGAAGCTGGTGGCGTTATGTCATTCAGCGAGCTGTCTGGATTCTTCTTCAATACACCTCACTCCGATGACCACACAACTGAGCTTGCCGACCTGAAAAAGAAGTTTACAGCTATCGACACTCTCATTGCAAAGATGAAGCACCGTGATGAGCTGGAGCCTGTTTACAAGGAGTATCAGGGCAAATCGGGCTGGTCGCAGAGCCGTTTCAAGAAGAAAAATGCCGCCACGATCGAGGACTATGAAGCAACAGTCGAATACATCAAGGAGCATATCAAAAGGTATGCTGTTGACGGCAAACAGCCGACAATGCTTGACCTTTTGGAGAAGTCCAACAGGCTGAAATCGAAGTGGAACAGGCTTAATGTCGAGCATACCACATTCCTCACCAAGCGTGAAACGGCGAAGAAATACACCCGTCAGGTGCGCCAGTACATCAACGAACAGCAGATGAAGCGTGAGCGTGAAAAGTACAGACAGAAGAAGCTCACCCAGCAGAGAAAGAAAGACACACTCGAATAAAGAAAGGACGATATTATGAGCAAAATCGGATACATCAGAGTTTCCACCGAGCATCAGGAGACAGCGAGACAGCAGGAGATCATGTGCGACTATCAGGTTGACCGCATTTTCTCTGAGAAGCTGTCAGGAGCAAACACAGACCGCCCTCAACTCAGGGCTATGCTTGACTATGTGCGTGAGGGAGATACCCTCTATGTGGAAAGCATCAGCCGTCTGGGGCGCTCCACAAAGGACTTGCTGAATATCATCGACACCCTCACCGACAAAGGAGTTACCCTTATCAGCCACAAAGAGAAGATTGACACCGATACGCCTACGGGCAAATTCATGTTGACCGTTTTTGCTGCCCTCTCTCAGTTGGAGCGTGAGCAGCTCAAACAGCGACAGCGTGAGGGCATCGAGATTGCTAAGGCACAGGGCAAGTACACGGGACGGAAACCTCTCCCCACCGACTGGACGAGGTTCGGGCAGCTCTATGGGGAATGGAAGTCGAAGAATATCACTGGCAGGGATTTTATGCGGAGAATGGATATGTCGGCAAATACTTTCTACCGCCGTGTGCGTGAGTATGAAATCCGTCACGGCATTGCCGAGCCGACCTCAGCTTGACCGTCAGGCGAAGGTCAAAGCCACACAGCACCGTCCGAGCCTGCGGAGCGGAAAACTAACCGCTGAAAAGAAAAAGCCCTCAGAAACGCTTACAGAGCGTTTCCGAGGGTATATGGTTATTATTCACTTTAATTGAAACGGTTATAGATTTGGCGAATATCGATTTTGGGGATAATAATCATTTATCATGGTAGTATATTCCTCTTTTTATGTAATGCCTAAATATAAGGAAGGATATTAATGTAGGTAGAGTAGATATCAGAAGAGAAGCCATCAATACACCATAATCACTAAACCATATAGATCCAATTGAATTTAGATAAATGGAATTGGTAAACTTTTCTGACGATTGGATAATAACGACAGGTATTAGAATGGAGTTCCATGATTCAAAAAAAGTGATAATGAATGCTGATATAAAAACTGGCTTTAAGTATGGGATGCATAATCTAAAAAATATTCTTACATCACTTGCTCCATCAAGGCGTGCTGCCTTAATAATATCAAATGGGAATTTCTTAATATTCTGTCTAAAAAGAAACACTAAAAATGGTGTGTTAAGAGAAGACAGAATCAATGCAAAGTAAGTGTTTAGTAATGATAAGTTCTTGAATATTAGAAAAGTCGGCAACAGCAACGACGATGCGGGAATATACATTGAAAGAACTGTAACTGTAAAGAATAGTTCTGATAGCTTTGAGCGATGAAACTCATATCCAAATCCTGCAAAGGAGGCTATGAATATACCTAAAAGCGAAGATGTTGTTGAAATAATAACTGAATTCAATATGGAGTTAATGAATCCTTTTTGATGATAAGCAGACATAATATTCTTGATGAAATTTTCGGATGATAGATTTTCAAAAACCGTATTGCCTTTTATACTTGAATTCGTACTAAAAGTACATACAATCATCATAAGGTATGGTGCTAGAACTAAGCTACAGACAATTAAAAGGAACACAAAGCTAATCAGCCGTTTTAACATAATATCACTTTTTTCTAATCTTGATTATTAATAAACTGAATAAAGCGTTTAGGAGCATAATACTGATTCCTATTGCTGAAGAATAACCATAATCCGCAAGATAAGTAAATACCTTTCTATACAGATATAGAGATAATGTATAGGTTGATTCTCCTGGACCACCCTTTGTGATTAAGGCAATCTCAACATATAATTGAAACGTAGAGCAAGTACAAAGTGTAATTATTAAAAGTAGAACCGGACGTACAAGTGGTATAATTATCCTTCTATATATACAAATTGTATTCGCCCCATCAAGTTGTGCTGATAAATATATTTTATGATCGATACCTTCTACAGCAGAATACAGAATAATGATATAGAATCCACTCCATGCCCAAATGCAGATTATAGACAGATAGATTTTAGATAATAATTCGTCTTGAAGCAAATTAAATCCTGAATCAACTATTCCAAGATTTACTAATGTGTTTGAAAGCAATCCGTCAGAATAGGCGAGTTGCTTATAGAACAATGTATATACCACCGGTGAAGTAATACATGGAAAATAAAAAATGGAACTAATTATATTCTTTAGTCTTTCTGAATGAATGCTATGCAATGAGATTGTTGCTAGTATACTTATCACGATAATCGTAGGTACAATAAGCAGTACAAACTCTATCGAGTTTAAGAGAGTTATTTGATATGTTCTATCATTTATCATTCTTTTGTAATTGCCAATTCCAAAAAAGTAGAGATTCTTAAGTTCACCTGTGTGAAATGACAGCCACAATGAATAAAAAATAGGGACAACAAACAGAAGCATTACAATAATCAAGCTTGGAATAATAAAGAGTATTTTAGAATTACAAATATTATGTTTTCGGGACATTCTTGGCTGCATCCTCTGCGGCATTTTGCATCTGATCGATCGCAGTATCGAGATCTATTTTGCCTTTAATATATTCATCTACAATTGGACCGACTGTATATGTCATCTCATACGTATTGAAGCCATATTTAACATCTGGAATATTACGATTATACTCCGCCATTATTCTGGGTACATTTTGATTATCAAAGAATGCATTCTCTGAGGTATTAAGATTGGAAGAGAGTTTTTCTGATGCAGGGCAAATAAGATATTGATCACCTACAAAATCTGCAAGTTCTTGATTCTTTGCAAACATTTCTGCTGCAAATTTAGCAGTAAAATCACTATGATCCTTGTTAACAACAAACCAGTTACCACCGCTAAGATTTGAATAGTTGGTATAAGAATCATTACCTGTCATACGCGGAATAGTTGTTATTTTCCATTTACCGCTTTGTTCAGTATACTCCGAGAGAATGGAAGCCCAAAATGATCCTCCGATTAAGCAAACCATTTTTTCATTGGAAATAGCAGAAATATAATCATCCCAACTTGTTGAATGATAAACAATGTCCTCATCGTAAGCTTTTTTCATTGTTGTAAATGCATCTCTGAATGCAGGACTATTCATATTGGGTTTTCCTTCGTTTGTGTAAAACCAAACGCCAGCAGACTGGTACATTATTCTGCCCTCCATATCACCTTCTGGGCACATTATCAACATATCCTTACCAGTCTTTTTCTTTACGTCTTTTCCTATTTCAATATATCTATCCCATGTTATATTATTCAAATCCTCATCAGAATAACCAGCTTCATGAATTAAATCGGTTCTATAGAACATAACAGCAGAACACACATCATAAGGAATAGCGTAGTATGCATCGTTATATGTTGCATTTAATGTTTTATATGAATAAAAAGGAACATCCGCAACATAAGAGGATACATTGTAAAATGAATCTGTGTGTAATTCTACGTATTCAGAAAAATTATAATCCTCATCATAAAACAAATCAGGGAGAAGATCTACTGAATCACTAGCTAGTGCAATCTTAAGCTTTTCAACAAGTTCATCCTGCCCAAAATTTACTACGTCAAAAGTATATTCACAATTTGGGTTATCTTTCTTATATATTTCAACAGCCTTTTCGGCTGCAGCAGAGTAATTGTCATAAGCCCAAATAGTAATCACACCTCCACTTGTGTTCTCACCAGTATCCGTTGAATTCGCACAAGAACTGAAAGTTGCTGCTATTGCACAAACCACTACAGTACAACAGATTCTTTTATAAATACTCATAATCAACCTCCATTATTCTATTATCCTAATATTCTTTTTTGAGATAGAATTGAAAAGATATAGTTTTTCAATATTAAAAGTTACAGAAACACTTCTCCCTTCTTGGTATTCATGAACTGATTTGACTACAAAACTAATGTCACTTATTTTATGCTTGCAATGGTACACATAATAATCGCCTAAAAATTCTGTTGCTTCAATATAATAGTCGGAACAATCAGAATCCGCTTCCTGGATATAAATGTCCTCTGGTCTCAAGCCTATATCGATCGCATCAATATTAACGTCTTTTACATTCAGTTCCTCTAATACCAATTCGTTGCTAAACAACTGAGTATAATGCAGTTGTGCTCTTATAACTACATCGCAGTTACTAAACAAATTGATTTTAGGATTTCCTAAAAACGTGGCTACGAATTCGTTCGCAGGTTCGTAAAAGACTTCATGTGGTGTTCCGATTTGTTGTATCATACCATTGCTCAATAGTATGATTCGTGAAGCAAGCGTAAGGGCTTCAGCTTGGTCATGTGTAACATATACTATTGTTGCTCCAATACTCTTATGTAGTTTTTTTATTTCGAATCGCAACTGATTCCTGAGAGCTGAATCAAGATTAGATAACGGTTCATCCATTAAAAGCAAACTAGGTTTTCTCACCAATGCTCTAGCTATCGCAACTCGTTGCTGCTGGCCGCCGGACATTTCGGCAGGTTTTCGTTCAAGAAGGTCATCGATCCCTAATTCAACGGCGATGCTCTTGACAGACGAGTCGATATCCTTTTTTTTATAATGAGCATTTTGTAATGGAAAAGCAATATTTTCATATGCCGTCATTGTAGGGTATAATGCA
>CAMZIK010000120.1 GCA_947307175.1 uncultured Clostridia bacterium | reverse complement strand
TCATCGGCGGCGACGGAGTTATCAGCGATGCGATGATGAAGAACGTTGCAACGGCGCTCGGGCTTACTGTAAACAAGACGGTCGTTCGTGTGGCTGGTGCGAACAGATATGAGACTTGTGTGGCGGTAAACAAGAAGTTCAAGAGCGTTCTCAGCTCAGACGGTATCTGTATTGCTAAGGGACTCGATTTCCCTGATGCACTCGCAGGCGGAGTTTACGCTGCGAAGACAAAGCAGGCTTTGTTCCTTGCGGACGGAAAGAAGCTTCTTGATTGCCAGAAAACATATCTCAAAACTAAGAACGCTTCAAAGATCACTGTGTTCGGTGGCACGGGCGCAGTTCCTGATGACCTCGTAAAACTCATCGCAGAGGCGAGCGTTTAAACCAAACATTCAATCAAAGGCGTACAGAAATGTGCGCCTTTTTTGTGTGCCAAAATGTGAACAGATTTTTTTGTGCAGGTATACAAAAAAATAGGAATGAGCTTTACTTTTCCTCTAAAATATGTTATAGTTAAATTGGAACAACAAAATTTAGTAATTATTTTAATTAAATGGGAGGTACCAAGCATGAAAAAGAAGAAATTACTAAGTTTAGCTCTGGCGGTGACGATGCTCTTCGGCTCGGCTGCGGCGCTGCCTGAGGGCGTGTTCAGCGAGAGCGCGAGCATAACGGCGAGTGCAGAGAGTGATACAAAAAAGTCTGGCGATTTTGAGTACAGGATACTCGACGACGGCACGGCAGAGATCACAAAGTACAACGGTAAGGCGACAAAGCTTACAATTTCATCATCTATTGGTGGGAAGATAGTCACGGGTATTGGAGAAAGAGCGTTTTATGAATGTACAAGCATTACAAGCGTAACTATTCCCAAAAGCGTTAAATGCATCGGAGAAGGTTCATTTGATAACTGCTCAAGCCTTAAAAGCGTAAATATTCCAAGCGGCGTTACCAATATTGAAGATGGTGCGTTTTACAACTGCAAAAGCCTTGCAAGTTTAACTATCCAGAAAGGCGTTGAAAGCATTGGCGGTTCGGCATTCCAATACTGCACAAGTCTTAAAAGTGTAACTGTTCCAAACAGCGTTAAAAGCATTGGCGAAGGAGCGTTTTCTGGCTGCACAAACCTTACAAACGTAACTATTCAAAAGGGCGTTACAAGTATTTGCGACAGTGCGTTTTATGGATGTAAAAACCTCACAAGCGTAACTATACCAAACAGCGTAAAAATCATTGGAAATTATGCTTTTGATGAAACAAAATGGCTTGGAATTCAGCAGAAGAAAAACCCGTTGGTAGTTGTGAACGGAATCCTTATTGACGGTAAAACATGCAAAGGAAAAGTAACTATTCCAAGTAGCGTTACAAGTATTGGTGTTAATGCATTTTATGAATGCACGAGCCTTACAAGCATAACTATTCCTAAAAACGTTAAAATCATAGGCGATAGCACATTTTGTCGATGCACAAGCCTTACAAACGTAAATATGCAAAAAGGCGTAAATAGTATTGGAAATAATGCTTTTTATGGATGTAAAAACCTCACAAATGTAACTATTCCAAGCACAGTGAAAAAAATCGGTTATTATGCTTTTGATGAAACAAAGTGGCTTGAAAATCAGCGGAAGAAAAATCCGCTTGTCATCGTAAATGGAATCCTTATTGACGGAAAAACATGTAAAGGCAATGTGACTATACCAAGTAGTGTTACAAGTATTGGCGATAGTGCATTTAGAGACTGCATAAGCCTTAAAAGTATAACTATCCCAAGCAGCGTTACAAGCATTGGCGGTTCTGCGTTTGAAAACTGCTCAAGTCTTACAAATATAACTATCCCAAAAAGTATTTCATATATTGATTCACTTGCATTTTTCGGAACAAAGTGGCTTGCAAACAAGAGAAAGAATAATCCTATAGTGATAGTAAATGGAATACTTGTTGATGGTAACGAATGCAAAGGAAAAGTAACTATTCCAAATGGTGTCAAAAGAATTAGCGGTTATGCATTTGCTTATAGTCAAGGCATTACAAGCATTGATATTCCAGATACAGTTAAGAGTATTGGCGAATGTGCATTTTACATCAATATGTTTGCTCAGGATCCGAGCAAAACCATTAAAAGTGTAACTATTCCGAAGAGCGTGACAGAAATAGGTGAATTAGCAATCGGATATTGGTATGGTGCTGTAGGTTATGGAAAAACACATAAAATTGAAGGGTTTACTATAAAATGCTACAAGGACACAGCTGGCGAAAAGTATGCTAAAGACAACGGCTTCAAGTACACTTTGCTGAGAAATACTGAGACGAAAGTTATCCGCCTTTCAGGCGATAATCGATATGATACATCTATAAGCATTGCAAATCAGCTTAAAAAGCTTAACGGCAATAATAAATTTAAGAACATAATAATTGCTTCCGGCACAGGATTCTCAGGTGCACTCTCATCAGCTTATCTTGCTAAAATAAAAGATGCTCCAATACTGATTGTTGGTCCTGGAGCTACAGACAAAATCGTAAATTACGTTAAGAACAATTCTATCATTACAGCAACGATTTACATTATCGGAGGAGAAGCGGCTGTTTCGAAAGAAGTCGAAACAAAACTAAAAAAAACTTTTAAAAATGTCAAACGTCTTTGGGGCAAGGATAGATTTGAAACTAACCTTGCTGTTTTGA
The DNA here is from genome assembly GCA_947307175.1 of uncultured Clostridia bacterium. GTDB lineage: Bacteria > Bacillota > Clostridia > Oscillospirales > Ruminococcaceae > Hominimerdicola. The sequence continues at coordinate 6,423 of CAMZIK010000120.1, read as the reverse complement.
GAGAAGCAGGTGGTAAAGAGAATGAAATAATAATTGGCAATGGTCTTGGATATGCTGATACACTTTCTGCTTCTGCAACGGGAAAACCTATTCTTCTTACTGCTGGCAAGGGATTGACTGACAACCAAAAGGCGTATTTGAAAAAAGCAGGATTTAAATATGCAACATTGATAGGAGAGAAAGATGTTGTAAGTGAGGAAATAGAATCTGATGTTAAGAAATATATCGTTAACGTTGACAGACAGGGTGGAAGAACAAGATTTGAAACATCAGTGCTTATAGCCAAGAAGTATTTTAAAAACCCGTCAGCTATATCCATTGCATATGGATTGAATTATCCAGATGGGTTATGTGGCGCTCCTCTATCAATGAAGTATAATTGTCCACTTATTCTTGCAACGGACAAGGTGACCGATCCCGTGAAAGAGTATTCAAAAAAGAATGGTGTGAAAACTGCAGTGATCTATGGAGGCAATGATCTTATTTCAGATAAGACAGTTAAAACTATACTTAGCAACTGACATAGTTTGATTATTAAATACAACTCTAAAGGCGTGCAGGAATGTGCGCCTTTTTTTGTGTGTCAAAATATGAACGGGAAAATTGTGCAGGTAAACAAAAAATAGAAATCAGCTTTACTTTTTCGCTAAAATATGTTATAGTTAATTAAGAGCAACCAAATACTTAAAACAATTAATTAATGGGAGGTATCAAGCATGAAAAAGAAGAAATTATTGAGTTTAGCTCTGGCGGTGACGATGATGTTCGGCTCGGCTGCGGCGCTGCCTGAGGGTGTGTTCACAGAGAGTACGAGCATAACGGCGGCAGCAAACGAAAAAGACTCTGTCTTGAAGAGTAGTGATGAGGAACTCGTCGGAAAGATCATTTCGCAAAGTGATCTTGAAACAGTTTTTGAGATCGACGAAGAGACAGCATCAATGATACCCGAATATAATTCGGTGGCTTCTGACATCAATGCAGAAAGCAACAGCTTTATAACAAGCACAGGAACCAAATATGGTTACAACTTCCTCGCTAAACTTGACAAAGGCGAAAAACGTCAACAGTTTTACAATGATGTATATGATGTAGCTGTAAAGTTCTGGAATCAATCGATAGACTGTACATCACAGACTTACACCTCAAACGGCAAAACGTTTTATATCGTTCAGAGAATCGACTGCAAACAGTATGGTCTCACAATTGAGGAAGCAGTAACTATATATTCTGTTGTTAAACATGACAATCCATCGTTCTACTTCTTCCCGACAACTGTTGCATATTCTTATCGCGGAGAGCTTCTCCCGCTCGTTCCTATGGAATATGCATCATTGAGCACAAGAAAATCCCTTCAGGACTCTATAATTGCGTTTGCAAAGAAAATGAGCGGAATGGTAAAGAGCAACTATAATATCTACAATAAAGCGCTTACTTTCAACAACTATCTTTGCGATAATATTGAAATGGCAAAGACTGACGGTGTTCCTTCTAATGAAAACTATGCTCATAACATAATCGGTCCGATCGAGTATAAGAAGGGCGTTGCTGAGGCATTTGCAAAAGTTTATCAGCTTATCCTGAACTATATCAAGCTTGACAACATCTACGTTATCGGAAAAGGCAACGGTGGCGGACACGCTTGGAACATGGTCAAGTTCGACAACGGCAAATACTACTATGTAGATACCACATGGAACCAGAACACACATTCCAACAAATTCTTTGCAAATGGTTCAAAATCCTTTGCAGAAACTCATATAGCATATACCAAAGATTCTAAATATCTTGATTTCCTTTATGATCTGCCGACAGTTCCTTCAGATGACTATGATTTTAGTAATACATATAGTATTGAAGATAGTATTGTTGAATTGGAATCGGATAGCTTTATTTATGATGGAACAGCAAAAAAACCTTCTGTTACTGTAAAGCTTGGTAATAAAACACTTGTAAAAGGAACTGATTATACAGTCGCATACAAGAACAATGTCAATGTTGGAACAGCAACAATAGTTGTAACAGGTAAAGGCAGTTATACAGGATCGGTTACAAAGACATTCAAGATCGTAGCAAAAACCGTAAGCATTTCAAGTGCAGTAATCCACGGACCGCAATCGAGCTATACTTACACAGGTAAGGCAATCGCTCCTGCGGTGAAAGTTGTTCTGAATGGTAAGACTCTTACCAAAGGAACAGACTATACTGTTACATATAAGAACAATGTCAATGTTGGAACGGCAACAATAGTCGTAACGGGTAAAGGCAATTACACAGGCTCGGTTACAAAGACATTCAAGATCGTTGCAAAAAGCACCTCATCTTTCGTTTGGGGAAAAGACAACTGGAACTTTAATAATTCTGACTACTATCCGGGTTATTTTTCTTCTGGAACATACAGAAGTCAGATCAATAGTACTTATCTTAACAAGCTTAAAAACAATCTTACCAATTCTGAGTATCAAGCGATTTTTGTAGGCACATGGTATTCAAACGCATGGCTTGATGACAGGTGGAGCGGTTCCTGCTATGGAATGTCATCAACTGCATTTTTAGCTAAAAAGGGATTGTTGCCCTATTCAAGCTATGGTTCGGGAGCAACAAAGCTACATGATTTGACATGGCCGACCAAGAGCAGCAATATCAGCTCTTTAATTACCTATTATCAGATGCTTCAGGTAAAGGATATTATCCAACAACAATACAGAACAACACCATACAATACAAACAAAGAAAACATTTCAAGAATCATTTCTTTGTTAAACAACAATAGCACTGTTCTTGTTGGGTTTAAAAAGAGCGGTTGGGGCGGACATGCTATCCTTGCATATGGTTATGAATATGGAAGCTGGACAAAAAGCGGAGTTACATATCAGGGTAGAATTAAGATATGTGATCCTAACTCGTCGATACAGAACAATGAGAACTACTATATCTACTTTAATACAAATTCGTACAACTGGGCAATCCCGGGATATTCAGGAATCAGTTCTTCATATGGTGCAGTATTCAATTATATTGGTGCCAATGTGAACGAGATCAATCAGGGCGGTTATCTCTCTGGAAAAAGTTCAACAAGATCATCTGAATATGTTGCGAGACTAGATGCTATGTCTGTTTCTAACAATAGGTCAGTAACTAAAGTTAGAAATACTAACGGGAACTATGTAAATCAGAATAATGCACCTGGAGACATAGTAGAGGATTATTCATATATTCTTGGTGGAAAATCCAAAGGAACGATCGGTTATAACCTATATGATGCCGATTCGGCATATAAGGTAACTCAGAATGACCCAGTGAATCTTCAGCTTTCGATGAAGTATCAGGATTGCAGATTGACAGGCGGATCAGCTGCTGGAAAATCAGTAGTATTTGATAAGAACGGATATGTCTCTGTAAACGGTGAATCTGCTCAATTTAACATTTCTATGACTCATGACATCGATTTCCCGACTGATTGGTTTACAGTACAGGTAAAGGGTGATAACACAAATGATGCATCACTCAAAAAAGTCAATAACGGCTGGGTAGTAAGTGCAGACAGACTGCAGAATGTTGAGGTCGCAGTAAACAACAAGGAAGATTCAGCCCATGTAAAATTCTCTACAAAGTACAAATCTGCGCTGATCTATGAGATCAATAAGAAAACGATCGGTATTGCAGTAGATACTGATAATAATGGTACTTATGAAACCAAGGTCAAGACGGAGGATATGACTCAGACACGACTGGCAGGTGCAAACCGTTACGAAACAGCAGCTGTAATATCCGAGGATATGTACAAGAATGGAACTGACACCGTTATCATTGCAACGGGACTTGATTTCCACGATGCAATGGTAGCTGTTCCTCTCGCAAGCGCTTACGATGCTCCGCTGCTTCTGACGACTGACAAGCAGGTGACAAAGCAGACAGAGGCGGAATTAAAACGACTCAAGGCTAAAAAAGTTATTATCGTTAGCACAAATGGTGCGGTTGGTTCGGCTGTGAAGGCTGCACTTGCTAAGTACGATCCGACAGTGATAAGCGGAAAGAACTGCTTTGAGACAGCGTCGAAAGTTGCGACTGCGCTGCAAAAGAAAACGGGCAAGGCACCTGATACTATTTTCTTTGCGACTGACTCAGCGTTTGCTGATGCATTGTCTGCAAGCCCTGTGGCAGCTATCAAGAATGCGCCGATCATTTACTTGAAGAACAAGGGAAGCATCGATTCGGCTACGGCAAATTATTTGAAATCTGTTAAGGGAAAAGTCAAGAACGCATACATCATCGGCGGAGACGGAGTAATATCCAACGCTATGATGAGGAACGTGGCGACAGCTCTCGGACTTAAATCCGGGAAGACAGTTGTAAGAGTTGCAGGTAAGAACAGATATGAGACTTGCGTGGCTGTGAACAAGAAGTTTAAGAACGTTGTTTCAAGCGACGGCATCTGCGTTGCAAAGGGCTTGGATTTCCCTGACGCGCTTGCAGGCGGAGTTTACGCTGCAAAGACAAAGCAGGCTCTGTTCCTCGCTGACGGAAAGAAACTCCAGGACGTTCAGGGCACATATCTTAAAGGCAAAAATGCTTCCAAGATAACTGTTTTCGGCGGAACGGGAGCAGTTCCCGATGACCTCGTAAAGCTTATTGCAAAGGCAAGCGTATAACTTAATAAAGACGAAAAGGCGTGCAGAAATGTGCGCCTTTTTTGTGGGGTGTGAGCGGTTTGCGGTGGGTGGAAAGTGGGGTGGGGAAAGGGCTTGGCGGAGGTGGGGAGAGTGGGAGAGGCGTGCAGAAATGTGCGCCTTTTTTGTGCCAAATTGTGAACGGGATTTTTGTGCAGGGTGCTGAATGATATGGTTATCATTGACTTTAGCGGTGCAGAGTAGTATACTATATTTGTATTATTCTGCTAAAGCTGGGAACGGAGGAAAACTATGAAGAAGAGACTTTTATCGGGGCTGCTGGCGGTTGCTCTGCTGCTTGGCTCGGCTGCGGCGCTGCCCGAGGGCGTGTTTGAGACATGCTCGACTATAACTGCGAGTGCAGCAATCGAGGGCGATTTTGAGTGCAAGTTCCTTGACGATGGAACGGTTGAGATAAGTAAATACTACGGTGCAGGCGGTGCGGTAACTATCCCATCAACACTTGGCGGAAAGAAAGTTACAAGCATTGGCGATTATGCGTTTCACGTATGTAGCAAACTTAAAACCATAACTATCCCCAAAAGTGTTAAAAGTATTGGCAACGGAACGTTTTCTGGTTGCACAAGCCTAACAAGTATAACTATTCCAAGCAGCGTTACGAATATTGGAAGTTATGCGTTTTCTGGTTGCACAAGACTTACAAGCGTAACTATACCAAGCAGCGTTATGAGCATTGACATGGAGGCGTTTCATAACTGCAAAAGCCTTACAAGCGTAATTATGCAAAAGGGTATTCAAAGCATTGGCGAACAGGCGTTTACGAACTGCACAAGCCTAAAAAGTGTAGCTATTCCGAGCAGCGTTACAAGCATTGGCGATTCTGCGTTTAGAGGCTGCACAAGCCTTACAAAAGTAACTATCCCTGGTAGTGTTACAAACATTGGCTTTAAGACGTTTTCCGTATGCACAAGCCTTAAAAACGTAACTATGCAAAATGGTGTTACAAGCATTGACGGTTCTGCTTTCATCGGCTGCACAAGCCTTACAAGTATAATTATCCCAAGCAGCATAAATAGCATTGGCAATTCTGCGTTTAGGGACTGCACAAGCCTTAAAAGCGTAACTATGCAAAAAGGTGTTCAAAGCATTGGCGAACAGGCGTTTAGGGACTGCATAAGCCTTAGAAGCGTAATTATCCCCAAAAGTGTTGCAAGCATTAGCGTATGTGCGTTTTTAGGCTGCACAAGCCTTAAAAGTGTAACTATACCAAGCAGTGTGAAAAGTATAGGGAAAGCGGCATTTGGATATCAAAAGTATAAAATGGGTACGCCAACCAAAAAGGTCAACGGATTCACAATTTATGGAGTGAAAGGAACAGCTGCTGAGAAATATGCAAAGGATTACGCTAATGGCTTCAAGTTTGTAGCACACCGAATGACTGCCCCGAAATCTACCCGTTTTGCAGGCACTAACCGCTACGACACAGCAGCTTTGATCTCAAAGGGTGAATATAAGAACGGAACGGGTACGGTTATCATTGCAACGGGACTTGATTTTCACGATGCACTCGTTGCAGTGCCTCTCGCTAGCGCTTATGATGCTCCGCTTCTGCTGACAACAGACAAGCAGGTGACAAAGCAGACCGAGGCAGAGCTGGCAAGATTGAAGGCAAAGAAAGTAATTATCGTTAGCACAAACGGTGCAGTCGGCAGCAAGGTCAAAGCTGCACTTGCTAAGTACAACCCAACAATGATAAGCGGAAAAACATGCTTTGAGACTGCATCGAAAGTCGCAA
>CAMZIK010000119.1 GCA_947307175.1 uncultured Clostridia bacterium | reverse complement strand
CTATCATTTCTCTCAGCTCATTGATCTGGGTCTGCAAATCGGGCTTGTATGGCTCGAAATTCACATTGCCAATAGATGTCAGCCTTATCATCGGATAGAATTCACATGAAGACTGCCCTGAATAGCCGCCGGTACAATCAAGTGCAAAGTCAAAACTAATCTCTACATATTCATAGTCTTCAGGAACGACAAACTCTACAGGTGCAGCAATATCATAGTACACGCTATAATCATGCCACTCTTCACTTGTACACACATCGATGACGATATGTGGCCTCCCGGCTATTGGAAATGCGGGGTCTATCATTGCATCAAGAGAAGCAGAATACTCGCCTGGAAGAAGCTTTCCTGTATCGTTCACTCCCCTTCCGTAGCGTGATAGATGTGCAACCAGTGCTGATGCACTGCATGTATTGTCGTATACTCCGTCAAAGGATAGTGAAACGGTACCGCTTGTCTTATCGCCAAAGACTGACACTACATTCGGGAAACCAGCAGACTCAGTGGTCAGTGTAAGCTTTCCCGTTGTAACAGGAAGAACGTTCACACGCTCCATTCCGATGTCGTCACGGTTTATGTCTGTCTGTTTGAGCATACTGTCTATTTCATGTGCGTAATAGTTTAAGTTAGCCATTAGCAGCGCCTCCTTTTTCTTTTTCGTTTGCGGTCGACTGCAATGTGCAGCTCAGTCCGCCGTCAAAATTATAGTTCATGGACAGTATCGGCATCGAGTATGTGCCGCTTTCGTAGGTTGAACTGTATTTGATAATATCAAGAATATCAAGTCTCGGATCGCCGAGCTTGTAGTCTATAAGTGCGGGATAGTATGAAAAGTTTTTGTAATAGTCAAAGATCAGATCCAGCTGAGCCTGTGTCATTATAGAGCAGCTGAATTTTATTGTTCTGTCCTTTTCTTGCTGGCTCGACACCTCAGCTGTCAACGTAGTATTATCATCAACTTTGCACTCAAGTTTTGTTATTTTTACTCTTTCGACTGAAAAATCAGGGTCAGCCGCACGGCTTGGCGATATTTCAACAGGCACTTTCGACGGTCTTAAGCAGGTCAGATTGCCGTTTCTGTCCTGAGCGAGTATAACGCCCATGTATGCAGCACAAGCTCTGAGCGCTTCTCCTATTGTCTTTTCGGATAAAGGACCAACCTCTGGGTACATCATCCGATCAGAAAAAACAAAGAGCTGGCTGCCTGCTGCATCATATGTTTTTTCATATTCATCCGTTGTGTGATCAGTCAGGATCATAAGCGGTTCATAGAAATTGAATTTTATTCCAAGACTTTCGCAGATCTCTTCGACAACAGCTTCGATCGGCACAGGATAAGGAAGCTCTGAGCTATATTCACCCGTAAGGTCGAGCGAAGAAAAGAAGTCCTTTGCATTGATCTTGATCTGAGTTTTCTCTTTTGTCGCACTAATAATAGTGAACTTACCCATCGGAACGCTTCCAGGACGACCGTGCAGCATGTATTTCATGTAAAATGTCGTGCCTGGATCAAGATTGAACTTTCCTGAATAATTCCTCCTGCGTAGGACTAAATTCACGTTCTGAGTGATCAGATCACCTATCACGATACCGTTCTCAGAGGTCTCGATGCTGTGAGTCATGGAGACTATATCGCCGCTTTCCGATTCAAGCACATGATTATCCTCGTCGGTAAGAATGAGATTCCAGCGCCGTGACTCCGATTCAATAGCCTGTGCGACTGCAAGTGATGTATCTATCATATCCTGCCTCCTATTGCTCGACGAAGTTCACGGAAACACCTTTGACTTTTCCATTTCCCGTATAGGTGTCGATAGTGCCTTTGATTCCTTCCGTGTAGCCTTTGTATATATGTACGTCTCCGTCAGTGCCTGTATATTTTATCTTGATAAATGGCGTTCCAAGTCTCGAAATGGCATTCTTGATAGTGAGAAATTCAGTATATGTAAGTACATTCCACGTTATTGTTATTGATTTCTTGACAGCCTTGATGTCGCCGACGAAGTTGCCGTTCGCAGTTCTGCCGGCATTATCAGACCAGATAAGATTGTCGCCGTCATTGATCCCTTCCTTTGCAGGGGGCGGCATTTTCGTCCAGGTATTACCGTCACTGAAATATAAGTTATAGTTGTGTTCTGCCATTGTGCCGCCTCCTTATACATTTATCTTGATAGGCACCCTTCCGGTGCTGTCGATTATGTCGTTGATGTCGTCGATTACTTCTTTGGACAGCAATCGCTTACCGTTGCGTGTATCGAGAGATATGTTTATCGTGACTGGCTGCTTCTGATTGCCCTGGAGTGCCAGAGCTTCAAGCACAGCCTGCTTCATTGTGGAGAGAGGTGATACAACTTCGGGTTCACGCTTATTGTCGCCGAGAATAGCAGCGAAGCGGCCGAAGTTCGCAGGAACGACCGTGCCTGTTGCCAGGAACGGAATAGTTTTTGCGTTTTTCCACCTGTTATATATCTCTTCTTTTCGAGAGTTGACATATGTTGTCCACGACGGTCCTGTAATTCCCTTGTTATAAGCTTCTTTCTGTGCCTGCTTTTCCGCTTTTTCACGCCAGGTCTTCTCGATCTGAGCATTAGCCAGCTGCTTCTGGACCTTTGCTGCGTCCTGAGCGTTATTAACAACCGGTGTTGAGCTCGATGATGAGGACGTCGATTTTGGAAGATTGGTCGGCAGCTTTCCTTTTTGTAGATCCTCATAGAGCTGCTGGTTATTGGCAATATCCTTGCCTGTGTAGCCAGCCGCTGCAAGCTGCGGATATTTCTGCATTAACCCATAGATACTTAAAGCCTTTGCATAAACTTTATCGTATTTTTCGATGTTTTCACGTTTTACCCAGTCGATTCCAACGCTCTTGAATTTGTTCATCATCTGCAAGGTCTTTGCACTTTGATCCGCTTCTGTTGTTTGCGAAATTTCTTCCGCTTTATACTGCAGATCAAGTAAAGCATCGGTGATCTTATCAATACCTGGCTTTGCAGCTTCATAAATCTTAGTACCGATTTGCCAGCCGATTATAGCAGCACCGATGACCGCACCAGCTGTTCCTAATCCTTTTGCGAACTTGCCACCAAATGCAGAGCCTATCCCTTCAGCTTTCTCACTTGCTCCCGAGCTAACCTTACCTGCCAGAGACGAGCCTGCCTTTTTCAACGTGCCGATAACACCGTCATCACCAGTTATTTTACTAAGTAGTTTTGACGCAAGTTTTGGAGCAAACAAAAGAGCAAAAGCTCCTGCTGCATTTGCAAAGTCAAGATTCTCAACAATCCCGAGCAGGAACTCAGGCGCAGCTTTGAGTACACCGCCGATAACATTGAACAGCGATTTGAGAATACCCCACCAGTCTATGCCGTTGATAAACTCACTGATGCTCTTGCCGACCTGTGCCCAGTCTATCTCTTCAAGCGCTGTTGCGATGAAGTCCCACACGCCCTTGAACGCCTTGCTTACCGTCTGTCCAAGTTTTTTGAAATCTATCCTTTTGATAGTGCGGTTGAACGCCGTCGCTATATTGCTTGCCATCTTCTTGAAATCAAGATTGTCGACAAAATTGAAAGCGAGCGTTATCATTCCGTCAAGCATTCCGCCGAGCGTATCACCGAGCTGTTCCCAGTCCACTTCACCGAACCAGCCGTTGATAATGTCAGACAGCCCAAGACCTGCTTCCGCAAAGTTGAATGTCGTCACGAAGCCAAAGGCCAGACCGATTATAGCGTTGAGTTTTGCGCCGAGTGTTGCACCGATCTTCTTGAAGTCGGTCTTTTCCATCAGACCGTTGAGGAATGTCGCAAAGCCTGAGCCGATTTCTCTCCATTTAGTGTTCTTCAGGAACTCGTAAGCTGCGCTGAAAACAGTAGTAATGCCTTCGCCTAAGGTATTGCCAAGACCTTTCCAGTTGAAACGGGTCACAAATCCGTTGATACCGTCGGAGATCTTCTTTGCGCCGCCTACGACCTTAGTTCTGACATTTTCCCAGTTGACCTTGCCGAAAACCTTGTTGATCTTGTCGGCAAATGTAGCTCCGACGCTCTCCCAGTCGCCTTTTTTGATAGCTTGTTTCAGCTCATCGGCCCAGGAAATCGCTTTTGTAGACTTCGGCAGCGTTGTAACGCTCGTACCGCCTTTAGTTCCACCGCCTCCACCTGAAGACGATGAACCGCTTTCGCTTTCCTGCTTGCCTATCTTGATGACCTTGTCGAAGCTTGCAAGGCTGTTTTCCTGCGCTTTTTTGGTCTTTTCGGCAGACTCAGCCATATCCTCATAGCTGTCTGCCGCATCAGCCGCAGCCGTTGCAGTTGTGGTCGCTACCGTTGCGCTGTTATTATCAGTTTCAACGCCGAAAGCTGATCTGATCGCCGAGCTGAAAGACTGAGCAACAGATGCAGCCTTGCTGAACCAGTTGACGAGCCGTGACAGAACAGGCAGAAACGCAGTCTGGATCTGTGAGACAGCCTGTCCGAACTGTTCCTTGATGTCGCCCATCGTGTTCGCAAGCTGCTTCTGCTTACCGGCATCTGTCTTGGCAAGCTCCTGATTCATATGCCCGACATTATTGGTGATGACCTCTGCGAGCATAGCCGCCTTTTCGCTCTCCGAGCCGTATTTCAACACTTGTTCTTCTGCTTCGGAGAATGAGATACCGACACGTTTGAGCGCAGATGTTTGCCCCTGCATCACCTTGCCCATCAGGTTACCGATATTGACCGCATCGCTCTCTGAGGCGTTCAGACCGTTCTGCTGTGCAAGCAGATCGTTCATCGCAGGAAGCAGCGTCTTTATGCTGTCGGTCTCGTTCAGGAACGTAGCGACCTGCTGAGCGCCTGCGAGCTGGACTTCGTCACCAATGACGCCAAGCTTCTGCTGTTCGGCTGCAAGCTGCTTGACGCTGTCTATCTGCGCATCGGTCGCACCCATTCGCTGCTTCATGATCGTCGTCAGCTTGGTTTCCTGCTCTATCTGCGTATTGTACGCTTCTTTGCTGGCTTTCGCATAGTCATAGATCATCTTGACCGAGAACGCAACTGCAGCTACCTTTGCAAGACTTTTCAGTGACGATTTGAGATTGCCGATGCCGTTATTAATGGCGCTTTTGCCTTTTTCAAAGCCTGTTTTATCGAGTTTGGTTATAAAATTGAGCTCACCGTCTACCACGCATACCACTCCTTTCATAGTGAATTGAAAGTCTCGGGTACGCTTGGTACGCTGTGAGGCTATTATTTATTTTCGTAGAGATTTTTTGTTTTGCATTTGCGGCAGATAACGATGATGATGCCGAGAAACTCACCCTCAAACAGTATCCGTCCGCATTTTTTGCAAGCGTATTTCTTAATAGTCATCTTTCAAAAGATCTTTGAGGAACGCTTCGGTCTCTGCGATAGCTTCCTCTTCTTCTTTGGTATGGATCACAACGAGATCCTTATTCTTTTGGATCCATTTGCGCTCCCACTCGTCGAGCTTTTCGCCGTCTGCGAGCTTACGGCGCATATTGAGGATCGTTGAATATAAACCCTCGCCCATCTCACCGAAAGCACCGAGGAACGTCCACCAGTGCATATATGGCAGTGATCGGACATCGGGCACGCCCACAGTCTTTGAGATCGCAGGCATAAGCGTGCGCTCGTCCTTCTCCCAATCGAGTATCCGCACGGGTGCAGGGTCGTCTTTTGGTATATCTCCGCCATCAATGAACCAGTAGATCTTATCAACTGCTTCGTCGAAATCTTCGGGTGTGATCTCACACTTATACAGATTCCTGCAAGCAACATATGATTTTTCAAGTTCAGTCAGCTCGGGATCGTCGAACATCGGGAAAAGATTCAGCACATCACGGAAGTCTGTGTGTATCGGCAGAAGCTTTCCGCCGACCTCCAGCTCCTGCGGAAGTCTGCCTATCATTTTGATTCACCCAGCAACTTAGCAAGAAGCCTGCTGCGTTCTTCCTGCGTCAGCGTGGCAAGGTTTAAGCTCTGAACAGATTCACTCGGCTTTACAATCTGCGGCTTGCTCTGTGTGATATACTTCTGAGTGCGCTCGTTGTCAAGCTCATCAAGAGGATTGTTCTGAACGGATCGGTTTATCTCTGACGCTGTAACTGTTTGCTTCATATCCTTTGCCAGCTGATCTATCAGTGCTGACAGGAAATTCAGTCCCACGGGACTGCCGTTCTCAGCTATTCCTATGCTGCTGATCTGACCAAATGCTTTGTCGCACGCACCCGGACAGATGATCGCACTGTCGATCTCATCCCTAACCTGCTTGTCGCATCTGACAAGGTCTTTATCGGTTGGCTCACTGTCCAGTGCAGCAATGATCTGGTCTATCCTTTTCCCTGCTTCCTTGAGCCTGTTGACGATATTCCAGTCTCCGACATTGATGCGGATAGTCTCCCCACCGTTAAGGGAATACTCTTTGTATGTTCCGGTTTCAAAGCTAAGATTTGTCATTTTATACTACCTCCTAAAAGAGAATGGGGAGACAATGAGCCTCCCCGATAATATCAAACTGCTACTGCAAAAGTTGGCTTGCCTGTGGTAGTGTCAAAGGTAACAGTGCCCTTCTTACGATTGCCGCAGAACGCAACGTTATAAGGGATACGAACGCCGCCCTGTGCTCCGCCGTAGGACTGTGGCTTAACGATAACGTCCTCGATCCAGGCATCGTATGTTGTGCCGGAAGCAGCATCGACTGTGACCTCAAGACAAATAGTCTTGCAGGCATCGCCTTTTATTCTGTCCATTGCGATTCCCTTGATAGCCTCGTAGAAATCGCCATCAGACGGATCAGCGTAGTATGTATCTACGTCGAAGGACGGCTCATAGCCGTTGTCGTTTACCTCGGTCTCGTCAAGGATATTCTTGATGGTCTCGGTATCTGGGTTGAGGTTTACGGACATATCCGCTACATGCTTACCGATCTTAAACCAGCTCTGTGTAGACAGCATCGTGGTCTGGAAGGTATCCTGCAGATAGTGGACAAGTGCGCTTCTCTGGAGTTTTGCCATAATATCATTCCTTTCATAAGGTTAGTTGTTAACGGTGTAGTCAGCCACGATCTGCAGCTGATAAAACCACCCCGAAACTGTATTCTCGTCGGGGATCATCGTCAGCGCACCGTTCGCTGTCGTTATTCTTGTGATCTCACCCGTGTGGGTGACACCGCCTATTTCGTGGGTGACCTCGTCTCCCACGCATCTGTCAAGATACTGTGCGAGTTCGAGCAGGACACCCGTATTCGACATACGCTCAAAGTCATTCACGGCGCTGAAAACCGAATGCAGCATAAAGGTATGCTGGCGTTCCTGGTTGCCGCAGATATCCTCGACAACGAGCGTATCGCCAAGCGACGAAAGACCGTAGTCTGTCGGCTCATTGCCTGTGAAATCGACGTGGACAGTGCCGCATATTTCGGCTATCTTCGGAAAGCTCTGCACGAGCTCCCTGACCTTTTCAAGTATGTTCATTTCGTTCCTCCTGCCTGTGCGACCTCTCTGCGTATCCTGCTGAGGTCCTTTGCCTTCATCGTCTCAAACCACCTGTATGTCGCCTGCGGGTTTCCGCTGCGCAGGTGATTCATTGGCGTGTAGTATGACTTTTTGGCGATAGACATACCGTTTTTCACAGGTCCGCCCGGATAGATTATCCTTCCCGGCTCGGGATTGGATATGCTGTCACGCAGATGCCCGGAATTATGGAATCTCTTCTCACCGACAGGCGTGTACTGGGTCATATACTTCATGCACGACTTGTCAAGCTGTGTCTGCATAGCCGTGAACTTCCTGTTCCAGCGTGGAGCAAAGGTCTTGTTCCAGCTGAATTTAACCTCTATCATACTATCACCTCGCCTCAATGACGATATCCGGCTTTGTGCCGTAGTATTGACGGCTGACATCAACGACAGCCGCATACTTCGGATATGCTGACCGCAGAGCCTTGATGCTCTGTGATACGGTCTGCTCGCTTGTGGTATCTATCACCGCATCACAGTCGCAGGGAACGACTATATCACCGACCTGCGGTATATAATCGCCCTGTGCTGTCAGCGGCGCATAGATGCGCACCTGCAGCCTGCCTGCGACCCGTGAGCCGTCCTGTGCGACCGTAGTGCCGCCTCTGCCGTCTCTGATGCAGACATAGCTGTATGTGTGCTTTGTGTAGGTCTTGTTGTCGAATACCGTGCAGGTGCCCGTCATATCGACAAGCTCGACCTTGATGTTCTGTCCCCATCGCAAAGGGATATTCGCCTCGATGCCCTGCTGAGGATAGCCGACCGTGCGGAAACGTTTCCCCCAGAACTCGACAAGACGGTCTGTCCAGTCGTGCGTGTCACCCTTGGGGATCCCGAGAGTGAAGCCGAGCAGTCTGCCGTCCGTCTGATCTGTAGGTGCTGAGCTTGTCGGCTCTCCGATAAGCACATCGTCGATTGTTTCTTCTGTCAGCTGTCCGTCTGAAAATGTAAGCAGTTCAATGCTTGTGCCTTTAAGCATCCTGCGTCACCTCCACGCCGTAGAGGTCAAGTGCGCCGTAGCGCTGGCGGATTATGCCAAGGTCTTTCAGCTCATTGCGCAGATAGTACAGAGCCTGTCCTGCGTTGAGATAAGTCATTGACGCTGTGTAGCCGAGACCCGACTGTGACTCCTGCGAGACTACCGAAGCGGCAGCTGTCTGAGCTGATGCGTCGAGTGCTCTGACTACCGACTTGCAGACGATCTCCTTGACAGCGAGTTCGTAGTCCGAGTTATCGTCTATCATCTGGTTGATATCAGCACCGTAATTACTTGCCTGAAGCCTTAGCTTTGCGCTTGCGATCGGCAGGAGACTTTCGGCTTTGCCCTGCTCCGCCGGAGTCAGCGGTCTTATCAGCGTCTGAATGTCCTGCACTGTCGCATATACTCTCGCTGCCATTGTCTCCCTCCTTTTCGATAAATGCCCGCTTATGCGGATTATTGGTTGTTGAGAGCATTTCGATGCGCTCTGCGGACGGCTCGAGCCCTGCACGAGGGTAGGTGTCGCCTACCCTGTACATACGGCTGCTGTCCCGGGAGTCAAGAAATGCCTCTATAACTCGGTAGCTCATCACTGTGCATTGCAGGTAAGACCGCTGAGGTCAAACCACTGAGTGTGGATCTTCTTGCCGTCTGCGGACTTAGCAACGACCTTAAAGCGCTGAATATCCTTGTTTGTGATCTTGCAGATAC
>CAMZIK010000118.1 GCA_947307175.1 uncultured Clostridia bacterium | reverse complement strand
TTTGAGGGATAACCCTTTTTCAAAAGGGTTTCCCTCAATTATTCGACAGGTTTGCGGCGGCAAATTCTGATTTATCGCAGTAAAAAACTATTTTGGAGATGAAAATTTTGCGGATATTAGCGATTGATACAAGCGGTAAGGTAGCTTCCGTTGCAATTTGCGACTCGGAGAAGCTGCTTTGGGAAAAATCAGTCTATACAAAGCTGACACACTCTCAGGTGATATTGCCAATGGTCGAGCAGGCGCTTTCTGAAAGCGGTTTTGAACTTTCGGATATTGACTGCGCTGCCGTTGCGAACGGACCGGGCTCGTATACGGGTCTGCGTATAGGCATCGGCGCTGTCAAGGGAATGTGTGAGGGCTGCAAAAGCCTCAAATGCGCAGGCATTTCAACGCTGCTCGCCCTTGCTTACAACTGCGTCAGCTTCAAAGGCAGGATCATCGCTGTTATGAGAGCAAGACCGAACATCTCCTATGTTTGCATCTTTGAAAGCGATTCACGTCACATCACAAGGGTCGGCGAGGACAGAGTCGCAAAGGACAGCGAGGTTTTTGCACAGCTTGATGTGTCAGCTCCCGTGATGCTTGTCGGAGATAATGCTGAATACATCAAACAGGAATATTTCGCTGACTGCCGGAACGTTATTACTGCAAATGCCGTAAACGTCCTGCAAAGAGCATCTTCGCTGTGTCTTGCAGTTCAGGCAGATGAAAGCCTGATAACGTCGGCGGATAAGCTGGAAGTATCATATCTGCAAGCAACAAAGGCAGAAAAGGATAAAGCACATTCAGATAAACAGGAGGAAGTAAAATGAAGATAGCAATAGGAAACGATCACGCTGCACCGCAGCTCAAAAACGCAGTAAAAGCTCACCTTGAACAGAGAGGCTTTGAGGTTATAGATGTCGGCTGTGCTGAGGGCGAGCGATGCGATTATCCCGACAAAGCAGTGATGGTCTGTGAAAAGGTCACAAGCGGCGAGTGCGAACTTGGCGTTCTCATCTGCGGAACAGGACTCGGAATGTCCTATGCAGCTAATAAGGTCAAAGGCATAAGGGCAGCCTGCTGCTCGGATTATTTCTCCGCAAGGCTCTCCAGAGAACACAATAACGCAAATGTCCTCTGCTTCGGCGCAAGAGTTGTCGGCGAAGGCACCGCACTTGACCTCGTTGATATTTTTGTTGATACGCCGTTTTCAGGAGATGAACGCCACCAGCGCCGCCTCGACAAGATCACCGCTATCGAACAGCAGTGATCCCGCTGCTTTGAAATCTTCACCCGACAGCCTGAAATATGCAGGGGATAAAAGAACAAATGTTTCACGTGAAACGTTTTTGTGTAATATGAGCTTCAGCTGAAACCGAGATATGAGAGTTGGATTTGCGATATGAAAAAAGCAGAGATCGACAAGATACGAAAATACGGCAGGCGCACGATACTTGAAACGGTCAGGGACGAGGAAAATCCCGATATACGCTATCAGATCGTACAATATACATTCCCTGTGTTTCATTCGTCAGATGCGCTTGCGATAGAATTTGACAATAACGGCTCATATATCTACTCGGCGGTATACACCGACCCGCATAAGCATTTCCAGCCCGTTTATCAGGTCTCTCAGAGAATGACAGATGCGTATTTCCATGGGCGTGGGCTGGAAAAAGCGCTGGTGCTTGGCTGTGCAGGCTGTACGATACCGAGATTCCTGGTTTTGCATTACAAGAATTGCAAGGTCATAGGGTTAGAGTATTCAGGTCAGTTCGTTGAGATTGCAAAGAGGTTTTTCTTCAACGAACAGATGAAAGAGCGCTTTGAGCTGATAAACGCCGATGCATTTGCATATGTTGACGAAAAGCAGGGGAAAGAACGCTTCGGGCTGATCTATACGGATATTTATGTCGGTGACATCATTCATCCGAATGTTTATACCGACTCGTTTACTGCACAGATATACGATATGCTTGAAGATGACGGGCTTGCGGTCATAAATTCTTTCAGAGTGCCTTTTGACCGGATAAAGAGCTTTGCCGAAAGCATAAAAGCTCCTTTCGGAGCAGTCTATATCATCGAGCAGTACAGAAAGTATTATGTTGCGCTTGCAAAGACAGGCGACAGCCGTATCCTCGGAACGTTTGAACAAAAACTTCCGAAATACGCAGTCATAAATATGAAAAGAATGACTCAGCAATAGCAGGGAACAAAAATGTTCTCTGCTTTTTTGATTTTTGTCAAAGCCGATCATATAAATATTGAACAAAACTGTTGCAAAACTGTTTCGGATGTGTTATACTTATCTATGTATAGATAATTTTTGACCCTTACGGAAAGGGGAGTTTATAGTGGATAAAAAAACTAAATCACCTTCAGTTCTGAAAATAACAGCTATAATGTTTATCTGTATTCTGATGAACTATTTCGGCAGGGAATTCACAGCCTCTCTTTCTCTTCCCGGCTGGTTTGATTCTTACGGAACATTTGTCGCTGCATATATGTACGGCTCTATACCCGGTGCGATCGTAGGCGTTTCGACCAATATCATTTTCTCGTTCTGGGGAGCGGGTGCGGCGCTTTTCAGCGTTGTAAGCATTTATATTGGTTTCAGCGTCGGATACTTTGCAAGGAAAAAGTATTTTGATACGTTTTTCCACACCATGACTGTTGCTGGTTCGATAACAACAGGTGCGGCGCTCATGTCAACGATAATCAACCTCATATTCTATAACGGCGATACCAATAATATCTGGGGCAACGGCGTTATGGATCTGCTCATGGAGAGAGGTCTGCACAGATACCCTGCTGCACTTATCGGTGAGTTCTATATCGAGTTCCCCGACAAGCTGATAACTTCGCTGGTGCTGTTCTTTATGATAAAGATCATAAGAAAGGCCAAAAAGGAACACCTCAAAAAGCTCGCCCAGACTGCCACGGCAACTGCTGCGGCTGCCGCAGTTTTTCTGTCGCTGGGAGCATACTGTTCCTTCCAGAACGTTAATGCGCAGGAGCAGAGCCAACATATCTCGTATATCCAGACTGTCTATGACGGTGAAAACGGGCTCAGCAGCGGTCATGCTACCGCTATCGCACAGACTACCGAGGGCGTTCTGTGGATAGGTACATATGCAGGTCTTTACAGATACAGCGGCAGTGAGTTCATACATATGAACAGCATTGACGAGGTAAGGAACGTAAACTGCATTTTTGCTGATAATGAGGGAAGACTCTGGGTCGGCACGAACGATAACGGTGTAGTTATCATCATAAACGAAAAAGTCACCAATGTTATAAATACAAAGAACGGATTGCCTTCAGATTCCATACGCTCTATAATCCAGAGTTCAACGGGCGAATACTATATCGGAACATCTGATGGTCTGGTCACTATGGAAATGAAGGTCGGCATGACTGTTAAATCAACGGTTGAAAATGCAGGCTATGTTGACCGCATAAGTGCTGATAAAAACGGCAGGGTCGCAGCAATAAACAAAGAGGGCAAGCTTTTCATCATCAAGGACGGAAAGATCGAAACCACTCTGGATAAAGCCTATAAGGACAGAACTTTCTCGACCTGTGCTTTTGCTGATAACGGAATGCTCTATGCAGGAACGACCGACGGTCTTGTGAGCAGATACAGGCTTGAAGATAATGAACTCATAAATGAGAAAAATATCGTATGCAGCGGAACAAGTACGACAAAGATCAATAATGTCTATCCCGACTGTGACGGTCTTGTATGGGTCTGCGCCGATAACGGCATAGGATATATCAACCAGAAGGAATTGTTTGAAAACCAGAAGGCAGGCAGCTTCGATCACTCTATTGAAAATATGCTGACAGACTATCAGGGAAATCTCTGGTTCACATCTTCAAGACTTGGTCTGCTCAGACTTTCCCGTTCATCTGTAAAGGATATATATGCCGATGCAGGACTCGAACAGAGCGTTGTAAATGCTACCGCTATCAACGGCGGTCTGTTGTATGTGGGTGCAGACGACGGATTGAAGATAATAAACATTTCCACTAATAAGACGATGAGGACCGAGTTTACCGAAATGCTTGCGGGAAGCCGTATCAGATGCATGGTAACGGATAAAAACCAAAGGCTTTGGGTATGCAGCTACGGAGCAGGTCTTGTATGCCTGGACAGATTCCAGATCATAACGAACTATTCCAACAAGTTCCCCGAAATAGGCAACAGAGTCAGAACTGCTCTTGAGCTTGATGACGGAACGCTTGCGGTCAGCAGCGATAAGGGTCTGTTCTTTATAAAGGACGGAAAAATAAATAATAATATCGCCTTTGACGAAAAGGTCGGGCATACACCGACACTGTGCTTTTTGCAGACTCCTGACGGTACTGTATATGCAGGTACAGACGGAAACGGTATACTTGTGATAAAAGACGGAAATGTTGAAAAAGTCCTTCAGCGCAGCGACGGGCTTACCTCTGAAGTAATTCTCAGAATGGTGTTTGACCCGGACGATGCAAGTATCTATATCGTTACCTCAAACAGCATCTGCCGTATGTCTGACGGAGAAATAAAGGCTCTGAATGCATTCCCTTATTCAAACAACTATGATGTGATGCTTGATAAAAGCGGAGATATTCTCGTTACAAGCAGTGCAGGGATCTTTGTTATGAATAAGGAAAAACTGCTTGACGGCGACGGCTCGGAATATGTACTGATAAACTCAAAGACGGGCCTTGTCGGTTCGTTGACGGCTAATGCATGGAACGCTGTGGACAGCGACAGAAATGTTTATCTGTGCGCAAACCGAGGCGTGTTCATGATGAATCTTGATGAGTATCTGCTCAAGCAGAAATCATTCAGACTTATGATAAGTGAAGTCAAGCTCGACGATGAGACCAAGTCTATCGAGAGAGGAACACAGTTTAAGGTGGAACGTGATACTGTAAAGATAGATTTTATCCCCGAAATAATCAACTATTCGCTCGATGACCCGACGGTATCGTATATGCTCGAAGGCTTTGATTCCGACTGGACAAATGTTAAGCAGAGCGAGCTTTCGACAATTCCGTATACCAACATCAAACCTGGTAATTATACGTTCCATATCGCTATCCGCAACGAAAGCGGAAAGATCGTGGAGGAAAGCCAGTACAGCTTTGAAAAGCAAAAAGCGATCTATGACAACAAGTGGTTCGCCATCTATATGATAGTCGTTGCCGGTATCTTCGTAGGCTGGCTCACATGGTTCATCACAAGAAAACAGATGGATAAGACCATTGAGCTTCAGCAGACAAAGCTTACCATGGCACTGCAGCAAGTTCAGATGGGCAACGAAACGATCCTTGCTATCGCTAAGACGGTCGATGCTAAGGACCTGCGTACAAGCAAACATTCGCAGAGAGTTTCGGAATACTCGGCAATGATAGCTAAGGAATACGGCTTCACCGACGAACAGTGCGAGAACCTGCGCAAGGCAGCGCTTCTGCATGACATCGGAAAGATAGCTATTCCTGATAACGTTCTGAACAAGCCTGCAAGGCTGACAGATGAAGAGTATGCCGTTATGAAATCGCACGTTACAAGAGGTGCGGAGATACTCAAGGACTTTACCCTTATAGATCATGTTGTCGAGGGTGCGAGATACCACCATGAGCGTTATGACGGACGAGGCTATCCCGACGGATTGAAGGGCGAGGAGATACCGCTTTACGGAAGGATAATCGCTATCGCCGATGCTTTCGATGCTATGACCGCAAACAGAGTTTACAGGCAGAAGCAGGACTTTGATTACGTCCTTAACGAACTGCAGAAAAATAAGGGAACTCAGTTTGATCCCGACCTTCTGGAGATTTTCCTTAAACTTATCGACGATAAGAAGATCGACATAGACGCACTCTACCGAGGCGAACATCAGAAGGGAGAGGAATAAGCTATGAAAAAGGAACTTCGCAATATACTATGCTCCCTTATAGCCGCAGTTTTTGCTATCACGATTTTCTACGTATACTATCGGGTAAACAGCGACACGAACAGCGAAAAGCAGCACGCAAAGATAGGCTTTATCTATGACGGCGATGCAAGTACACCTTACAGCGCAAACTTTATCCGTGCAGTCAGCCAGCTTAAGACAGAATACGAGGATAAAATAGAAGTCATTGAAAAGTTCAATGTGCCTAATGATGCATGCGGCGATGTTATCGACGATCTTGTAAAGGACGGCTGCGACATAATCTTTACCAACTCCTACGGATACGGAGAAACCGCCAAGAAAATGGCTGAAAAGTATTCCGATGTACAGTTCTGTGAAGCGACCTGTGATAATGCGAACTCTGAGCCTAAGCTCTCGAATTACCATACCTTCATGGGAGAGATCTATCAGGGCAGATATATCAGCGGCATCGCAGCAGGTGCAAGGCTGAAGGAAATGATAAATACAGGCGTCATCAACGAAAAGCAGGCAGTTGTGGGATTTGTTGCGGCTTATCCCGTTGCCGAGGTAATTTCAGGCTATACCGCCTTTCTGCTCGGCGTGAGATCACAGTGTCCGAATGCAGTGATGCGTGTCAAGTATATCAATTCGTGGGAAGGATACTCTATCGAAAAGCAGGCGGCAGAGCAGCTTATCGACGAGGGCTGCGTTATGATCTCCCACCACTCGAATACCATAGGTTCGGCTATTGCCTGCCAGGAAGCAAACAAACCGTATCCGGTGTATCATATAGGCTATAATCAGGATATGATGAGTGTCGCTCCGACATCAGCGCTGGTCAGCTGCCGTATAGACTGGTCAAAATACATCTTCTCAGCCGTTGAAGCGGTGCTTAATAAAGGAAAGATAGAATCCTATGTTGACGGTACGATAAACGGCTATGATGCAAGCGGCGGATTCAAGGAAGGCTGGGTAAAAATGCTGGAGATCAACGCCGCTGTATGTGCAGATGATACCGAAAAGCTTGTGAATGATGCGATCAAGGATATGAGCAAGGGAAAGACACACGTTTTCAAAGGCGATTATATAGGCGTTGACCCTGACGACCCAAGCGATACCTACGATCTCAATACCGAGTATATCGAGAATAAGAACTCATCAGCGCCGACTTTCCACTATGTACTCAAGGATATTATCACTATATCCGAATAAAAGCGGAGGTAAAAATGACTCTATCAGAAAAGGCAGTTGAGAACCATAAAGGCTTTTACAGCTGTTCCGCATCGGTACTTTGTGCGTTCGCAGACGAGGCAGGGCTTTCACAGCAGGAGGCAAAGACCGCGGCTGGACCTTTTGCAGGCGGACGAATGGGCAAATGCGGCGCAGTTCTGGCAGCAGAATATGTGCTGTCTAAAAAGTATCCCGAAAGCGCAGAGGAGAAGATACAGCAGTTTGAAAACGAGTTCACGGCGATGAACAAGACCCTGATGTGCCGCGAGCTGAAAGGCGGACTTTTCGGCAAGCCGATACGTTCATGCAGAGGCTGCGTTACAGATGCCTCGGAGATACTTGAAAATATGCTTTGAGAAAAAATACAGACCCGATAACGAAGTTATAACTTCGCTGTCGGGTCTATTTTTCTGTTTATCCCTTTTTACAAAAGTGTTCCTAAGATAAATCGGAATTTAGCGGAGCAAAGCTCCGCATAGGTTTTCCCCTTAGTATCCCTTTTCCCTTCACCTATCTTTTGCCGCCACCAACTCAATATCCTGTGCAGGCGGCATAATGCTGCAAGACGCAGTTCGACTGGGCTCGCTGCTACGCCACTTGCGACCTACGAAGTCATTTGGCGGACAGTTTTGTTCATTCCTAATCTTATGAAAAGATTTGCACCCGAAGGGGTTTGGGGGCGATCGGAAAGCCCCCAAACAAGCGCCGTGCGCGCTAGCACAAATTCTGATTTATATTATTAGCAAAACAAAAGCAAAAATGGACTTCTATTTTCGCAGGCGTGTAAAAATGAAAGCTCCTGCTATGAATATCACTATCACCCATATGAATGCGATGATGAGCTTTTTGATAATGACGAAAATTAGCCACAGCACCGCAAGAACGATAAGCATTATCAGCAGAGCGATGAGCTTCACGCCGAATGGAGTTGAAAGGACTTTTCTGCGCTTGCCGACGCTGACGACCACGCCGTTGTTTACTGTTATCCAGACCGTATCTCCCTTTCTGAGCTTTATGCCCGTGGGCATCAGCGAGGAGATCTGCACAAATCCGTTTTTGTCTGTGTATTCGTATGTCACGGTATCGCCGTTGATGCTAATGACCTTTGCTTTGTATGATGCGTTCATTTTTGTCTCCTAATGTCTTTCTATAAATGCTCTCAGTGCGTTTGTGTATTTTTCAAAATCTATGTAATAGCTTGTTGCATGGTATGCTCCGTCTATCTTTACAAGTTCTTTTTCGCTTGCGCAGGCAGCAAAGTTCTCGTCGCTCATGTGCGGCGGAACAAAATCGTCTGCTGAGCCGTGGAAAAACAGCACGGGCAGCTTGCAGGATTTAAGCGCCTGCTTTGCGCTGCACAGAGTAAAATCAACACCTGCAAACAGCTTTACGAACAGCTCTGCAAGGTCAACGAACGGGAACGGCGGAAGGTGGTACATACTGCGGCAAACGCTGCGGAAAATGTCGTCGGGCGAGGTGTAGCCGCAGTCGGCGATAAGACCGCAGACTTTTTCGGGCAGGTCGGTGGTCGGCGTCATAAGCACCGATGCCGCACCCATGGAGATGCCGTAAAGATATATCTTGTGATCGGGGTGCTGCTTGGCGATTAGCTTTGCCCAGCGACAGATGTCGAACCTCTCGTTGATGCCGTAGGTCATGTGCTTGCCTTCGCTTTTTCCGTGGCTGCGCTCGTCTATCATCAGAATGTTCAGCTTCAGTTCTTCGTGCAGATACCTGACTATCCCGCCGAAATCACCAAGTCCCGAACCTCTGTATCCATGGCAGAGTATCACCGTTTTTTTACTGCCCACGCTGGGAAGATACCTCGCATACAGCGAAAGTCCGTCGAATGAGCGTATTTTCTTTTCTTCGCAGGCTTTCGCCTCAAACCATTTGCAGCCCTCATGATATGCAGGCATAACAGCCTTGTACTGTCGCTGTGCAGGAGAGTCTTTGCCCTGCATGAGCTTCATCAGTTTCGGCAGGACATATAGTTTTCTTGATACTCCGCTGCGGTACATTACCGCCGAAACACATATCGTTGCCGTGCAGGCTGCAATCGCAGCTCCGCCTATCGCTTTTTTCATCTCCTCGACCTCCTTATTATGATAAATCAGAATTTGTGCTAGCGCGCACGGCGCTTGTTTGGGGGCTTTCCG
>CAMZIK010000117.1 GCA_947307175.1 uncultured Clostridia bacterium | reverse complement strand
GCTTGGAGGTTAAACATATGGCATCAAAGAAAGACTACCTTGACTTTATACTTGAGCAGCTTTCTGGGCTGGAGGACATCACATACAAGGCGATGATGGGGGAGTTTATCCTTTACTATCAGGGCAGGATATTCGGCGGAATCTATGACGACAGGCTGCTTGTCAAGCCTGTTGAGGCTGCAAAGAGGCTGATGCCCGATGCACCGCTTGAACTGCCTTATGAGGGCGCAAAACCGATGCTGCTTGTTGAGGACATCGACAACAGGGAAAGACTGACAGAGCTTGTCGAGGCGATGTACCCTGAGCTGCCGCAGCCAAAGAAAAAGAGATAGACAAGGAGACAAAAATGAAAAAGTGGTACGATGAGGAATATGAATTCACAGTCGAGGTGACGGGTTATCTTCACGGCGACAAGACCGAGAGATACTGCCGCAACGGTGAGGAGATAGGCGACACATACACCTGCACATACGGCTGCCCCGTGAATAAACAGGGCTTCGGCATCTGTTCAAAGACGATGATGATGCTTTATCCGCTTATGGAGGCGGTCAGAAGCGGCGGCGACCTTGAAAATCTCGGCGGCGAGAGCAAATATACAAAGACGGTAGTTTGTCCCGACGGGTGCGTGATATTCAGGCTGACTGCAAAACCGCTGGGAAATGAGAATTTCCACAAGGGCGGGTTCTGGGATTACCCTGATGAAACATAAATAACAGCTTTATCAAAAGGAGAACGAAATGAAGATACAAAGAAGTTTCCCTGCGTTCACCGTTTCAAAGAAAGGCGAAAGGGAGATCAGAAGAGGACACCCGTGGGTGTACGACAACGTGATAACAGCGCAGCCTGAATCGTGCGAGAACGGCTGTATCGCCGATGTTTTCTCGCAGGGCGGGAAATATCTCGGCAGCGGTTTTTACAGCGAGAAAAGCAAGATACGCATTCGGCTTTTGTCAGACAACGCAAACGAGAAATTTGAGGATAGCTTCTTTCAGCGCCGTGTGCAGTATGCAATAGACTACCGCAAAACAGTCATGGGCGATGATTTTTCAGCATGCAGGCTCATTTTCGGCGAAGCAGACGGTCTGTGCGGTCTGACCGTTGACAAGTACGGCGATATTCTCGTTTCACAGGTGCTTTCATACGGCATCGACAGAAAAAAAGATGTGATATACAAAGCCTTGTGCGACAGCCTTGCAAAAGACGGCATAACCGTAAAGGGCATAATGGAGCGAAACGATGTCGCTATCAGGGAGCTTGAAGGCTTGCAGCAGTATAAGGGCTGGTATGAGGCTGACTATCTTCCGGCGCCGCCGTCACCCGTGACCGAGATCACTGAGAACGGGATAATCTACACCGTCGATGTGGAAAACGGACAGAAAACAGGATTTTTCCTTGACCAGAAATATAACCGTCTTGCAGTAGCCAAGATAGCAAAGGGCAAGAAAGTCCTTGACTGCTTCACGCATACAGGTTCGTTTGCGCTCAACGCCGCAAAGGGCGGAGCAGCACATGTTACCGCCGTAGATGTCTCTCAGTTCGCAGTAGACACCGCAAAGCAGAACGCCGTGAAAAATGGGCTTGACGGAAAAATGGATTTTGTGTGTGCAGATGTTTTTGACCTGCTTCCAAAGCTTGCAGAGCAAGGCTCTGATTATGACTTCATAATCCTTGACCCGCCTGCTTTCACCAAGAACCGCAAGACTGTTGACAGCGCCCAGAGAGGCTATAAAGAAATAAACTACCGTGCGATGAAGCTGCTTCCCAGAGGCGGCTATCTTGCTACCTGTTCCTGCTCGCATTTTATGGACAACGAACTGTTCGTGAAAATGCTGATGTCCGCCGCAGCTGACGCAGGAGTGAGCCTTAAAATGATAGAAGCGAGAAGACAGAGCTGTGACCACCCTATAATGCTCAACGTTCCCGAAACGGACTATCTTAAATTCTATCTGTTCCAGGTAGTATGAAAAAGGGGGTATATGTGATGGTGTTCCTGTTTTTTGCAGGCATAGTATTCGTTCTCGCCGTGGGAGTGCTGAGCTGCCTTGACTGGTGGAAAAAGCACGTTCCGCTGTCGCAGGTGTTCTTCTGGGGAATAACGACTGTGCTGCTTGTAAATATGTTCTATACTGTTTTCAACATCAGGAGCATCACGGTAAAGCCGCTGAAAGAGGTCATGATATTCCTTTCGGCAGTGACGTTCATAGTGCTTATCTATACCTCGGTGATAATGCTTATAAAATATATCCTCGGATTTATCCTCGGAGGATTTCTCAAACCGACCAATCCCGTGCTTCGCTTCATAAAGGAAAAGACGATAACGCTGCCCGTGCTTGTCGGCATAACGGCGATAATCGGAGTTATCGGCTATATACATATGAACATCATCACGACGGTGGACTATGAGATAAACGTAAAGAAGCCTTCCAAAAACAAGAGCATCACCGCTGCGGTCATTGCCGATACTCACATAGGCATATCGTCGCACAAGAGCACGATAGACACGATCATCGAAAAGATAAACGAGATTGATCCCGATGTCGTGCTGCTGCTCGGAGATATTTTCGATGAGAACACCACGACTGATGAAATGGAGTATTTCAGCGAGAAGTTCAAGGATGTAAAGAGCAAATACGGCTCATACTTTGTTTTCGGCAATCACGAGAATATGCAGGACAACGATTTCACAGCCTATTTCAAGGATGCAGGCATAAAGATACTTGAAGATGACAAAGCCGTTATCGCAGGAGACATAACTCTCGTTGGAATGTTGTCCGAGTATGATTCTTCGGGCGATCCGATAGATAGGATAATCAAACAGAAAAAGGTCGATACCACCAAGCCCGTAATTGTTCTGAAACACGAGCCGCTGGGGATAAAGGATATTTCCGCCGCAGGAGCAGATGTCTCGATGCACGGTCATACTCACGGCGAGCAGTTCCCCTTCACATACCTGCCGTTCTCGTTTCTGAACGATATGATGTGCGGAACAAAGGATTTTGACGGAATGACCGCATTCACGACGCAGGGCGCAGGCGGCTGGGGCTTCCATTTCAAGCTCCCTGCAAAAAGTGAGGTCGCAAAGGTGACGATCAATTTTGAAGTGAAATAACATACCCGACGACAAAAGAAAAGGAGAAGGAATATGGCTCATATAGACAACCCAAGAGAAGAGTTTTCCAAAAGCACAGGCATAGGCATACCGCTGTTTCTGATGTTAATGTACTACGCCGCAAACATCGCAATGGTGATACTTGCGCTGATAGCTTTCTTCGGGTTCAGAAGCGATTATGACAACCAGAAAAAGCTTATGTTCGCAGCGATGAAAAACGAAAGCTCGGCGCTGTCCGATGCGATAGAGCAGCAGGACGGAAAGTACACCGTCAGCTTCGATAAGCTAGGCGAGGAGTATCAGAAGTATTTCAAAGAAGATAAGCTCAAGGATATGCAGTCCGACGGCAAACAGACCAAGCAGGAGTTCATCGTCAGCGTGCTTGACAGCGATGCCTATTCGCCCATAAGCACCAAGACCAAGGTGCTCGCTATAATGAGTGCAGGTCTGCTGCTCTGGCTCGTCCTGCGCTCGTTCAGACAAATTCGGGCATTGTTCTGAGCAAGACACCAATAAGACAGCAAAGCCGCCCAATCGGGCGGCTTTTTTATGTCACTGCGGAGTATATTCCACTCCGTCATAGGTTATGGAAACTACCTTGGAGCTGTCGATCTTGTTTTCAAAATAGAATATGGAGTTCGGGTATTCATCTTTGGAAGAAGCTGATTGTCCGCCTGTGCATGCATAATCGTATGATGTCTTAACTGTACCGTCAGCAAAATTTATCTCAAATAGTTTTTTGGATTGATCTGGGTTTGTCGGGAAATCCGACGGAACGTGAGTGCAGTTGAAATGGTAATCTGACAGCCATAGTGTTTCACCCGAAGCTGATCTGAACTTTCGCTCGGTCATATTCTTCTTAACCGTTACGTTTATCTTTCTGTTTGCAGGAATAAGCTGAAAATCTGCTTGCTCTGACTCTGTGACAGCAGTGCAGATGGTCAGTACTGTGCCGTCCTGACACAAGGTCGGTGTTTTGCCGTTGCTGACAGGGGAAATGACCAACGTTGTTGTATAGGTGTCCTTGGTGATAACGGGGATAGTACTGTATCCTCCCGTTGAAATGCGTTTAGTGTCGAAAAGCCAAGTATCAAATTCACTGCCGTACTTCTTGAGCATCTTTTTCGCTTCGTCGTTGAGTGCGGTCAGCTTTACGGTGACACGCAGGCTGTGGTCGGAGCAGTACATCTCGGTGACCTCTGTCTTGAAGTTCTCGTCCTGTTTTGCAGGTGCTTCTGCCTTGAACTCGATACCGTCATAGGTGACAGACTCTATATTTTTGGTGCTGAGCTTGTTGATATAATAAGAAACCGTATAGTTCAGACTATCTGAACGGTTTGCTCCGCCAACAAAGTGAAGATCGTCTGACTCTTTTTTTGTGCCGTCCTTATACTTTACGGTGAAGCGGTACTGTTTTTCCTTATCGCTGCAATCGTGCTGTGTGGCGATATAGTGATCGGTGAGCCACATTTTCTCGCCGCTGTCAGAACACAGGGCTATCTCATCAGCGGTCTGCGAGATATTGAAGGATACTTTTCTGCTTGCATCTGTGATCGTACCTTCGGACTCGCTGGGGAACCTCAGTGACATATCAACACTGATGCCGCCTTCAAAGCCGTCTTGTCCGACGGGAACGAATGAGACCATTATCGTGCAGCTGTCGTCTGAGATGATCGGTGTTGAGAAGCTCATGCTTGCAACTCCAAGTCCGCCGAATGTCTGATCGGAGGTAAGCTTATCTCCCTGTTCCTTTATAAGCTTTTTTCCGTTCTCGGTTAGACCCGTCAGCTTTATGGTTGCGCACATTCCGTGTTTTGAGCCGACAGTGTTGATTACCTCGGTCTTGAAATCAGCATCTTGTTTTGCAGGTGCTTGTTCCTTTGTGGTCTGTACTGTGCTTGCTGCGCTCTTTACCTTGCTGTCCGTGTCATTTGCATTCATATTTGAAAGTCCTATCCCTGCACAGACTGCGATAACAGCTGCCGCAGCGGTAATGGTCGCCATTTTGCCTGTTGAGTGCTTTATCTTAGCGCCGTGGTTCACAGGCTGTCTTTCACCCGAGAGAATGTCCCCGATAGCCGCAGGGTCGGCGTTCACCGTCTGCATATATTCTTTGTACAGCTGCTGTGCGTCAAAGTTATTCTGTTTCATTTACAATTCCTCCTTCTCAAATGCTTTCTGCAGGAGCTTTTTCCCCCTGCGTATCAGTGAAGCGGTCGTGTTCATGCCCTTGCCGAGCGTTTTTGCTGTCTCCTGAATAGTCATACCCTGGGAAAGATGAAGCATCAGCGGCAGTTTATATTTTTCGGGCAGCGTAAGCATCGCCCTTGCCGCCGCCCTCATCGCAAGCGTTCTCTCGTCGTTTGTTGCCGTATCTGAAAGCTCATCAAGCGGTTGTGTCTTAGTTCTGTGCGCAGATTTCGCAACGTTCTTTGCATTGTTGACCGCTGTGCGTATCAGCCACGGCAGGATATGTTCGTCCGTCATATCATCCTGACTCATCAGCTTGAGAAACGCTTCTTCTGCGCAGTCCTGTGCCGAGTATACGTCACCGGTGAAGTGCCACGCCGCCCTGACTACCGTGTCGGCATAGCGCTCGTATGCTTTGGCTGCACGCTGCTTTTCCATAAGCATTCCTCCCTTCCTTTCTGACCGTTCACTATATATACAACTGAGAAGCTCAGATTTGTGCATAGATCTTCATAAAATTTTATTTCAGTATATCGCTGTTTACAAATATTTTCAAGCGGTATAAATGTTATTCATCAAAACCCCCTTGCATTTTTCTGAATAAGGGTGTATAATGTGTATCAGAGCGTAAGAAGTGATCTCTTACCTTTTACATCTGAACGGGAGCTTGTGCGGACAGGCTGAGAAAAAGGTGACACCTTTGACCGTATGACCTGATTTGGGTAATGCCAACGGAGGTACTTGGAGTAAAGCAAGCATTTTCAAGGCTGCCCGAACAGGCAGTCTTTTATTTTTATCTCTATTCTGATGTGTATTGATATAAACAAAGAATAAAGAAGAAAGAATAAATAATAATTATGGTGTGCGGCGATACCGCTATTATTTCTTATTTATTCGCTATTCTTTATTATTTTAGAGCCGATACAGGCGGCCCGTTTATAGCGCCAATACACAACAAAACAGAGAACTGATCTTAAAAGGAGTGTGATAACGCAAGCTATCCCGAAGGCATTCGGGCGGATAGAAGGGGAGCGCCTTGTATCTTGTATTTTTGCGATGGGAACCCGTGTTTCGGGGTGAGAGGCAGGAATCGATCTGCGACCGAAAAATTTGCGAAAAGAGGATATAAAATGAAAAGATCGAAAAACTTGATCAAGTTGGTCGTGCTCTCCATGCTCATAGCTTTAGGCGTTGTCATCTCACCTATACTCAGAGTTGAGGGCATGTGCCCGATGGCACATCTTATAAACATAGTATGCTCAGTGCTGCTCGGACCGTGGTATTCGCTTATCTGCGCCACGCTCATCGGCATCATCAGAATGGCGTTTATGGGAATACCGCCGCTTGCACTTACAGGTGCAGTGTTCGGTGCATTCCTTTCAGGAGTGTTTTACAGGCTCTCAAAGGGCAAGATAATCTGTGCCGTGCTGGGCGAAGTCATCGGAACAGGAATCATCGGTGCGATAGTCTCCTACCCCGTTATGACAATATTCACAGAGAAAAAGGGTATCGGCTGGGTGTTCTACATACCGTCTTTCGTTGCGGGAACGCTCATCGGCGGAAGCATCGCATACTTTTTCCTGCGCAAGCTCGCATCGAATGGGAACCTCGGCAAAATGCAGAAAATGCTCGGCTCACCTGCCTTTGCAGACGCAGGCAGCGTGCTTTCAAACGCTCTGACGATAGCCGCTTTCGGCGCTATCTCGTTCGTGGTTATCGAAGTCATAGCAGGTATGTTCAAACTCGGCGCAAAGGCAACGTCCTATGCCGCTTACGGCTCTATGATAGTTTTCGCAGTTATTGCGCTTGTATACTTTGTAATAAAAAAACTCGGAGGTAATAAGGTTGCAGCCGATAAGTGAAATAAGAAACAGCGTGAAGCGAAGCTCTGTGCTGATACACTGCATAACAAATCCTATCTCGATAAATCAGTGTGCAAATGCTATCCTTTCAGCAGGCGCTCGTCCGATGATGGCTGAGCACCCCGAAGAAGCCGCTGTGATAACAGCCTCAGCAGGAGCGCTGATGCTGAATATGGGCAACCTCACCGATGTGCGAAAGCAGTCCATGCTCATCAGCGCAAAGACAGCAGTGCAAAAAGGCGTGCCTTTTGTGCTTGATGTCTGCGGCGCAGCCTGTCTGCCGACCCGAAGGGAGTATGCGCTGTCGCTGATAAAAGCCTCGCTGCCCTCGGTAATAAAGGGCAATTATTCGGAGATAACAGCACTTGCCCGTGAGGATTATTCCTCATCGGGCGTTGATGCTGATAAAGCGCTTTTGACAGAGCAGATGAGCCTGACTGCAAAGGAGCTTGCACAAAAGCTCGGAACAGTCATTCTCGCAAGCGGAGAAACGGACATAGTTTCAGACGGAGAGAGTACAGTTCTTATACATAACGGCACAAAGCAGCTCGGCACGGTAACGGGTACAGGCTGTATGCAGGGAGCGCTTTGCGCAGCGTATTTGTCGGCAGCAGACAGCTTTGATGCGGCGGTCGCTGCAAGCGTGGTGTTCGGGATCTGCGGAGAGCTTTCACAGACCGATAAAGGCAGCGGCAGCTTTATGGTAAACCTGCTCGATGAGCTTTCCACAGTTTCTGATGAGACTGTAACTGAACTTATGAAAATACAAACACTTTAAGGAGGTATGACCGTGAGTTTGTTTGACCACTATTTTGACCGTGATTACGCTCTTGAATTTGAGGCGTGGGGCGACGGCGAAATTTCCGAAAAAGCCCTTGAGATCTCACTTGATGAGATCTTCGCAGAGTACGCCGAGGAAATAGGCGGCTATCCTGCCGACATCTCGCTGATGATAGAGGACACTCTTGCGGTCGGCTACGACTACGGTTTTACCTCGATAGATACGGCTTTTCTCGAAAAACTCGATACGCTCAAAGAGCTTGTCCTGCCCGATTCGATAACCGAGATAAAAATGACCCAAAAGCTTGAAAAACTGCTCAAAGACAACGGCGTGCTTATCAGGGGTACTTTCGATTCATTCGCAGAGAAGCTTGCACAGCAGTACGGGCTGAACTTCAGACACAGAGATATGTTCCTTGCAAGCTACGAGTTCAAGCCAGCCCACGAGACGACCAGCCTCACGCTTCAGTTTCTCCGTGACGGCTCGGCACAGATAGAGGAAACTGTCTCCTCACCAGGCTCGTCTGCCAGCCACTGTTTCGGCGGAACGTTCTACCATCAGCTTGACAGAGAGTTCTTCCTGCATAAGTCCGCAGAGGACATCGCCGAGATGTTTGGAAAGGGTCTGCATGATGCGCTGCTTGAGAACGGCAGGCTCGCCGCTTTCCTCGAAAAAGCCAAGACCCATAAGCTCTACAAAGGCAAAAACTAAGGCGGAGGCAATCACATTGAAAAATATAAATACCAGACTTTATTTTATAACTGACAGCTCGCAGTATACCGAGCAGGAGTTCCTTTCCCGTGTGCGCTTGGCGCTTTCGGGCGGAGTTACGCTTATGCAGCTGCGTGAAAAAGACCGCACCACAAGAGAGTACATCGACCTTGCCAAAAAAGTCCACGAGATAGCGCAACAGTTCGGCGTACCGCTTATCATTGACGACCGTGTCGATGTCGCACTCGCATCTGGCGCTGAAGGCGTCCACCTCGGGCAGAGCGATATGCAGATAGATGTTGCAAGAAAAATCGTCGGTGAGGACTTCATAATCGGCGCTACCACAAAGACTGTCGAGCAGGCGCTGGAAGCGTTTGAGCAGGGAGCAGATTACTTGGGCGTGGGAGCTATCTACCCGACGACCACAAAGGTAAAAACGGTGCTGACCTCGACAGAGACCCTTGATAAGATATGCAAAGCCGTGCCGATACCCGTCAACGCTATCGGCGGACTCAACAAGGACAATATCGATGTGCTTAAAGGGATAAAGATCGCGGGCGTGTGCGCAGTCAGCGCAATAATGAAAGCGCCCGACCCGAAAACTGCCGCAGAGGAACTCTCCCAAGCGGTAAAAGAAAAATTGGGTATATAAATCAGAATTTACCGCAGCAAACCTGTCGAATAATTGAGGGAAACCCTT
>CAMZIK010000116.1 GCA_947307175.1 uncultured Clostridia bacterium | reverse complement strand
GGTGTAGAGTTCTTGTTTTTGGGGGCTTTCCGGTCGCCCCCATACCCCTTCGGGTTCACATCTAATAAATTGATAATAGTCAGAACTTGTTGGTGAACAGTTGGGGTATTCTCTTGGAAAAGTTTTTTTCTCAAACTCTCTTTTCTGAACTTTCTAACATTTTTCAGTAATGGGGTCTTGTGCCCCATTACTGAAAAATCATTAAAAGGTTTAGGAAGGGGGTCTGGGGGAGAACCCTTCTCCAAAAGGGTTTCCCCCAGCTACTCGCCTATAAATT
Organism: uncultured Clostridia bacterium; assembly: GCA_947307175.1. Taxonomy (GTDB): domain Bacteria; phylum Bacillota; class Clostridia; order Oscillospirales; family Ruminococcaceae; genus Hominimerdicola. The sequence goes on along the minus strand of CAMZIK010000116.1, from coordinate 9,105 downwards.
CTGATTTAACTTTGCAGCTTTTAATGATAGAGTAAAACGAAAACGGACTGCTATACACAAACGGTACAACAGTCCTTTGTTTTATTTACTGTGCAATATCAAGCGGCTTGTGTCTTATCTCCGGCGGTGCGTCATCTGTTACGCAATCAGCGTTTATCTTGATAGAGACGATGGATTCGTCACTCGGAGCGTCAAACATAAGCTTTGTGAGTATCCTTTCAACTATCGCACGCAGACCTCTTGCGCCTGTTTTCTGAGCGATAGTTTTCTTTGCGATCTCCCTCATTGCTTCATCGGTAATTTCAAAATCGATACCGTCAAGCTTGAACAGCTTTGTATACTGCTTGATAAGCGAGTTCTTAGGCTCAGTGAGTATCCTGCAAAGAGCATCTTCATCAAGCTCATCGAGAACAGTTATAACAGGAAGTCTTCCCACAAGTTCAGGAACAAGACCATACTTTACAAGGTCGTGAGGAAGGACTTTTTTCATAATGTCCCTCTCGTCTTCCTTTTTCTTTATTGCGCTTCCGAATCCGAGAGATGAAGACTCCGTCCTTTTCTGGATAAGCTTTTCAAGCCCATCGAATGCTCCGCCGCAGATGAACAGGATATTCTTTGTATCGACCTGGATAAATTCCTGATGCGGATGTTTTCTTCCGCCCTGCGGAGGAACGTTGGACACTGTTCCCTCGACTATCTTCAGAAGTGCCTGCTGAACACCTTCACCGCTTACATCACGGGTGATAGAGGTATTCTCCGACTTTCTTGAGATCTTATCTATCTCATCAATATAGATTATTCCCTGCTGTGCGGCTTCAACATTATAGTCGGCAGCCTGAATAAGTCTTGTCAGCACGTTTTCAACGTCATCGCCGACATAGCCTGCTTCTGTCAGAGTTGTAGCATCTGCGATAGCAAACGGAACATTGAGCAGTCTTGCAAGCGTCTGAGCAAGCAGCGTTTTGCCGGTTCCTGTTGGCCCGAGCAGAAGCACATTACTCTTTTGTATTTCTACATCGTCATCGTCGGTAAGTGACATTATACGCTTATAGTGGTTATAGACAGCAACCGAGAGTGCTATCTTGGCTTCGTCCTGACCGATTACATACTGATCCAGAACAGCCTTGATCTGAGAAGGCTTTTTAAGATCAACAAGTCCGAACTTTACATTGGAATTTTTCTTTGAGAGCTTGCTTTTTGCCATCGGCAAGCCGTTCTGTTCGGCGAGCAGATCATAGCAATACAGCACGCACTCATCGCAGATATGAGTATTTCCAGCAGAGAACATACTTGTGACCCTGCTTTCAGGTTTTCCGCAGAAGCAGCATTTTTTCTGATCGTTATTAGCCATTTTCGTCCATACCTTTCCGGCAGTTGTGCCGTTTTAAACGCTGTACAGCTTATCTCTTGGTAATTACCTTATCGATAAGACCGTACTCCATAGCTTCCTGAGCGGTCATATAATTATCACGCTCGGTATCTATATTGATCTGCTCAATAGGCTTGCCTGTATTTTCGGCAAGTATCCTGTTGAGCTTTTCTCTTGTTGCAACGATATGATCCGAGTGGATCTTGATGTCGGTACACTGACCCGAAATACCGCCGCCTGCGATAAGAGGCTGGTGGATCAGTATCTCGCTGTTAGGCAGCGCAAATCTTTTTCCTTTTGCACCGCTTGAAAGCAGGAACGCACCCATTGATGCAGCCATACCTATACAGATCGTAGAAACGTCACACTTGATATACTGCATTGTATCATAGATAGCCATACCTGCGCTGATAGAACCTCCGGGGCTGTTGATATAAAGGTCTATATCCTTTTCGGGATCCTGTCCTTCAAGATACAGCAGCTGTGCCACTACAACGCTTGCGACTGCGTCATCGACTGCATCGCAAAGCATTATGATTCTGTCATTCAGAAGCCTTGAAAAAATGTCATAGCTTCTTTCGCCGCGGCTGGTCTGCTCCACTACATAAGGTATCAATGCCATTATTATTGCCTCCTTGTTATGCCTGCTTTACAGGCAGGTCGTTATATACAGGGTCTTGACCCTTTTGATAACATACCCCCGTTAATATAACGGGGGATATTATTCTTATCATGCGTCCTTGATAACAGCGCTGTTCTTTACTACCTCGACAGCCTTGCCGACTGCGATGTCCTTCTTTACATCTTCAGCGTTGATGTACTTCTTGACCTCGTCAAGCTTCATCTTGTACTGGTCAGCTATCTTCTGCATTTCCTCTGCTGCCTCGTCATCGCTTACCTCGATATTTTCAAGCTCTGCAATCTTTTCAAGGGCAAGTCTGAGTTTTACCTGCTTTTCAGCCTGCTCAACATAAGCCTTCTTTACTGTGTCGATGTCCTGACCGGTGAACTGGCAGTACATTTCCATTGTGATGCCCTGAGGAGCAAGTCTCTGCTCAAGGTCCATCATCATTTCATTTACTCTGTTATCGAACATTACCTGTGGGATCTCGGCAGTCATATTCTCGACTACCTTATCCATCAGCTTATCCTCTACCTCATGCTCGGCAAAATGCTCGGCATTCTCCTCAAGCTTCTTTCTGACATCAGCCTTATACTCGTCAACCGTATCGAACTCTGTTGCGTCCTTTACCATCTCGTCGTCGAGCTCGGGGATCTCCTTCTTTGAGATGCTCTTGAGCTTGATCTTGAATACTACCGGAGCGCCCTTGAGCTCTTCTACATTGTAGTCCTCAGGGAATGTAACGTTGATGTCAAACTCCTCGCCGATATTATGACCTGCTACCTGCTCTTCAAAACCAGGGATAAACTGACCGCTGCCGAGTCCGAGAGTAAAGTCCTCACCCTTGCCGCCGTCAAAAGCAACATCATCCTTGAAGCCTTCAAAGTCGATAACAACATCGTCGCCCATTTCTGCGGCTCTGTCATCAACGGTGATTATTCTTGCGTTCTTTTCTCTGAGAGCGTCTGTCTGCTTTTCAACGTCCTCATCAGTTACAGTCTTGACATCTTTTACGACTTCTATACCCTTATAGTCCTTAACTTCTACTTCAGGCTTTGTGATAACGATAGCCTTGATCTTTACGCCTTCTGCCTTGGAAACGTCAGTTACCTCGACATCAGGTCTTGCAACGATCTCAAGTCCTGACTCCTTAACGGCATTATCTACCTGTGCAGGATAAAGGATATTTACAGCCTGCTCGAAGAATACCTCTTCGCCGTACTCTCTTTCGATCAGCTTTCTCGGAGCTTTGCCCTTACGGAAGCCTGAGATCTGGATCTTGCCCTTTTCTCTGAGGTATGCTTTCTGGATAGCCTCTTCAAACTCCTGAGCACTTACCTCGATCTCCAGTTCGTACTTATTTGTTTCAACCTTGTTTGTAGATTTCAAACTCATTTTAAATTCCTCCAATATAAATATATCTTATTCATTATATCACATAACAGCGATTATTTCCAGCATTTTTTTACGTTTTGTCGTTTTGCACAATTTTAGTGATGTCCTTTGGTTCAAAATGCAAAAAATCAGCGGAAACGAGCTGATAAGTAATCCCGTCACGAGTACCGTTTATGGCAAAAGCATGTGTATTGCCATGAAGATGACCGTAGAAGCAATACTTTATATCATATTTATGCAGGACCTGTAATATATCCAGATTACAGTTATTAGCATACAGCGGCGGATAATGCAGAAAAACGACAGGATAAAGTCCTGCATCGACAGCTGACTTTATTGACATATCCAGTCTTATAGCCTCTCTTGCGATGACTTTTGCATCGGCAGGCTCGCTGTCGTCATTTATCCAGCCACGTGTGCCGCAGATTGCTGTACTGCCTATCCTGAAGTGGTCATTCTGTATGAGATGCAGGCTATTAAAGCCGTTATCAGACCAGAATCGTTCCACCTTGCTTCTTGTGCTCCACCACAGGTCGTGGTTGCCTTTGAGAAATACTTTTGTGCCGTTGAGCTTTTCGATAAACTCAAAATCCTTATATGTCTCCTCCAGTTTTAATGCCCACGAAATATCTCCTGGGACTATCACTGTATCTTCGGGCTTGACTTTTGCCTGCCAGTTATCGTGCAGTCTGTTGACATAGTCATCCCAGCCGCCGAAAATATCCATAGGTTTATTTACTCCCAAAGGCAGATGCAGGTCTGATATTGCAAAAACGCTCAAAACGTATCACCTCAAAAATAAAACTGATATTACGGCAAGATCGGCGCATAATAACTATGCAGGACAACTGCAAAAAGGAGTGAGATCAATGGAAAAGGAAAGAATACACGGCATTAATTGTGATGTGAGCAGCTGCGTTTATAACAGAGACTGCTGCGAATGTACAGCAGACTGCATTGATGTTTGCTGCACCTGCAAGGAACCTGACTGCTGTGATGAGACACAGTGCAAGACCTTCAAGGCAAGAAGCTGACTGCTTTTTATCCTGAAAGTGACCGCCTGAGCAAGTCAGGCGGTACATAGTTTATCAGATGCCGAGTGTTTCAAAAACGAACTCTTTCATATCGGTCTTGTCGATGACCTTATCAAAGCGCACGCTCTTGGTTTTAAGCTCTGCCAGTGACTGCGGAACGGGCAGCTTTGAACACTGAGCAAGCTCATCAACGAGGTCGAACTCGTCCTTATCGCTGTCCATACCAATCGCAGAGAGAACAGAACCAGAGAACTTATAAGGGCTTGCAGTTGAAGCGATAACTGTTTTAGTCTTGTCGCCAGTTGCCTTTACATAGTCCTCATAGACCTTTACTGCGACAGCTGTATGCGTATCGCAGGTATATGAATACTTATCGTAATACTCTTTGATGGTTGCCTTTGTCTGCTCATCATTGCAGCAGCCAGCATAGAACTCATCAAACAGCGCTTTCTTGACGCTGTCAGAGACCTCATACTTTCCTGTCTGTGCAAGAGCGCCGAACCATTCTCTTATCTGAGCATCGTTCTCGCCGCACAGCAGGTAGAGCAGTCTTTCAAGGTTAGAGGAAATAAGGATATCCATTGACGGTGAGATAGTTGCATGGAACTGTCTGTTCCTGTCGTAGATACCTGTTGTAAGGAAATCTGTCAGAACGTTGTTTTCATTTGAAGCGCAGATCAGCTTGTTTACGGGTACTCCCATATGCTTTGCATAGTATGCTGCGAGGATATTTCCAAAGTTGCCTGTTGGAACAACGATATTTATCTTCTCGCCCTCTGCGATCTCACCGTCAGCAAGGAGCTGAGCATAAACGGAAACGTAGTAAACTATCTGCGGAGAGAGTCTTCCCCAGTTGATAGAGTTTGCAGAGGAGAACATAAAGCCGTTCTCGTCGAGCTTATTCTTTATCTCATCGTTTGTGAAGATAGCCTTTACGCCGTTCTGGGCGTCGTCAAAGTTACCCTTGATAGCGCACACGCCGACATTGTTTCCTTCCTGCGTTGTCATCTGCTTTTTCTGCATTGCGGACACGCCGTTATCAGGATAGAACACGAGGATAGAAGTGCCTTCAACGTCCTTGAAGCCTTCAAGAGCAGCCTTTCCTGTATCTCCTGATGTAGCGACAAGGATAACTACCTTCTTGTCAAGGTTTATCTTCTTTGTTGCTGTTGTGAGCAGATAAGGCAGGATCTGAAGTGCCATATCCTTGAATGCGCAGGTAGGACCGTGCCACAGCTCCAGCATATATGTGCCGTCAAACAGGTGAGCTATCTCTGCGATGTTGTCTGAGTCAAAGTTCTTGGTGTTATAGGCACCGTCAACGCAGTAAGCTATTTCTGCATCGGTATAGTCGGTGAGGAATTTTGAAAAAACAAATTTTGCTCTTTCACGGTAATCCATACCGCCGAGTTTTTTGATGTCGTCCATTGAAACAGAAGGTATCTCGCTGGGAACAAAAAGTCCTCCGTCAACGGAGATGCCCTGAGCTATCGCCTGTGCGGACGAAACGTTCACCGAACTGTCTCTTGTGCTTTTGTAATACATAACCATACGACCTTTCCTTACTGATTGCTGCCGTCAAACGCATTCACATAGTATTTCAGATGCTTTACGGCATTATCCGAAACCGTTACGACTGCCACATCAAATCGGCAGCTTTCGCAGTTCTTCATTACTTCATCGATATATCTCTGCGCAGCGGCGACTATGCGCTTTTTCTTGACAGGCGTTATTGCCTGCTCACCTTCTTCAAGCGGAGCTTCCTTTCTGGTCTTGACCTCTACAAAAGCGGTAGTTCCGTTCTTTGAAGCTATAATATCTATCTCACCGCCACGGACGGTATAATTACGCTTTAGTATCTCATAGCCGTGACGCTGCAAAAACTCGGCGGTCGCCTGCTCGCCGATATTACCTGTTTTCCTGCTGTTTTTCTGATAGTTTTGCATAATACTTTTTCAAAAAGCTTTGTCTGTGTATCGGGCTTGCGCCGAACTTATCTATCATCTCATAGTGAAGCTTTGTGCCGTAGCCCTTATGCTTCTCAAACTGATACTCAGGATATTCTTTAGCCATTTCGAGCATATATCTGTCTCTTGCGACTTTGGCAAGTATCGAAGCGGCAGCTATACTCTGTGATCTTGCATCTCCGCCGACGATAGCTGTGGCTGTCGTTTCAAGCTGCGGAGTCTTATTGCCGTCGATAAGGCAGATATCCGGCTTGACGGGCAGATCCTCGACTGCTCTTTTCATTGCAAGCATCGCACTTTGCAAAATATTGATGCTTTCTATCTCATCTACGCTTGCTCGCTTTATTGACCAGTAAAGCGCTTTTTCCTTTATCTCGTCAAAAAGCTTTTCACGCTTTTTTTCGGTGAGTTTTTTGCTATCGTTTATACCTTCGATAACAGTATCCTTATCGAACACGACTGCTGCTGCAAAAACATCGCCCGCAAGCGGACCTCTGCCTGCCTCGTCGCATCCGCAGACAATCTCGAATTTATCCCGGTACTGTTTATCAAACTCTGCAAGCGTCATTTTTTCACTTCCCTGTCAGGAATCATTGCCCGTTTTGTATCTGCTCTCGCCCCACCAGTTCTGCATAAGCTCACCCAGTGTAACGGTCTTTCTTGTCTCATAATCAGCCATTATCAGCATATTGCGGTTTTCTTCCGACAGCTGCATAAGAAACTCCCTGCACGCACCGCACGGCATTCCGCTGCCGACTCTCTTTTCGGTCGGTGGCGTATCACGAAAAGCGATCAGCTTTTTTATCACTGTCTGACCGCTGTTGACATACATATTAAGTGCAGCAACTCTTTCGGCACAAAGGTTCATGACGCCGCTGCAGGCTTCTATACAGAACCCCGTAAAGATCTCGCCGTTTTCACTTTCCACTGCACATACAACGTGGTGTGCATAAACGAACGGTGAGACATCTTCGGGATGATACTGCGCTTTAGCTTTTTCATACATTTCTTCCCAGATGTCCATTATTGTCTCCCTATTAGATTTTTATTTTGGTGCTTCCAGAGTCATTCTGCCTATCTTTCCGCTGCGGTACTCATCAAGCACTGTATTTGCGGCTCTTTCTGTATTTATTTCGCCGCCGGAAACAAGAAAGCCTCTCTTATTTCCTATTCTTTCAAGTATTTCAAATCCAACTACGCAGCCGATAGTTTCATCATCGGCAGGCGGTATATCCTCTGTTGTGATACCGTATCTTGCTTCGAGCAGGTCATTGTAATTCTCTTTCAGGAACTCAAGCAGTCTGCACGCAAGGAACTCTGTATCCATTATCTGATCCTTGACAGCTCCTGTAAATGCCAGCCTTTCACCTACCAGCTTATCCTCAAACTTTGGCCACAGCACACCAGGCATATCCAGCAGCTCAAAGCCTTCGTCGAGGCTGACCCACTGCTTGCCCTTGGTAACTCCCGGTCTGTCCTCGACTTTAGCCATTTTTGAGCCTGCAAGGCGGTTTATGAAAGAAGACTTTCCGACATTCGGTATTCCGACGATCATAATTCTTATCGGTCTGCCGGTCATTCCCTTGGCTTCCCACTTTGCTATATCATCTTTAAGTATTTCTTTAAGCTCGGTATAGAACTTATTGACGTTGCGTCCGCTGCGGCAGTCGGTAGCTATCGCTCTGACTCCCTGTTTTTTATACCACTCTATCCAGCGGTCTGTCATATCTGCATCAGCAGAATCGGCTTTATTGAGCAGCACAAGTCTTGGTTTTGAGCCGACTATCTTTTTTATTTCAGGATTCCTGCTGGAATAAGGTATCCTTGCGTCAGTGATCTCAACGACTGCATCGACAAGCTTCATATTTGAAGCCATGATGCGCCGTGTTTTAGCCATATGCCCCGGGAACCACTGGACACGGGTTACTTCGCTCATTTTTTCACCTTAACCTTTTGCTACTTGATGCTTCCAAGTTTTTTGAACGGATAAAGCCTGAAGATCGCATGACCGAGAACGTCTTTTTTGTTTATAAAGCCTATCGTTCTGCTGTCGGTGGAATTATTGCGGTTATCGCCCATAACAAATATATGATCTTCGGGGACTTTATACTCATAAACATTGGTATCGATGCAGTACAAGCTGTCGAACATACCCTTATTTACCATCGTTCCGTTGATATGCTCATTACTTATCTCCTCACCGTTGACATAGACCTTATTGAGATTATAGTCTATCTTTATGGTATCTCCTGCTATGCCTATAACTCTTTTGATGATAGTTTTGTTGAGTATCTCGCTGTTAAGCACAACAACGTCATCACGCTGGGGTCCATAGTTCAGATGTGTGATGATCACTCTGTCCTTATCCTCAAGGGTCATATTCATAGAATCTCCTTCAACTGTGACGATACGCAGGAAGAAGATAAAGATAAGAATGATGACGAACATTGCAAAGATGAAGGACTCGACCCAGTCAAGCACTTCATTGAAAACATTTACAGGTTCATCTTCCTTCAGATCTTTCGGTGCCGCTTCGCTTGCGAGCTTAATATCCTCTGGATCAACATTTATTGTCTTTTTTTCATTTTCCATAGCAAACCTCTGAAAAAGATTATTTATACCATAGTATTATAACAAAAACCAGCACAAATTACAAGTGTTTTCGCAAAAAAACATAGTCAGTACAACATTTATTTACACTTTCGTGTACCAAAAAGC
>CAMZIK010000115.1 GCA_947307175.1 uncultured Clostridia bacterium | reverse complement strand
CTGCTATAAGTTTTGACTATTTATTAGATTTGCACCCGAAGGGGTATGGGGGCGACCGGAAAGCCCCCAAAAACAAGAACTCTACACCTTAACAAAGTGAAAGCCCGGAGCAGCACAAAGGTCGCTGTCACCACAAACGAATATGCGACGGACAAGCGCGCCGCCGCTGCGGTAAATTCTGATTTATCGCAGGTGTATCGAAATAGAACACAGTTATGCACAACAGGGAAAGCTAAGTGCTTTCCCTGTTGTTATCTCAGGTCGTATTTTTGGTTGATAAGGTTTATGCTGCCTGTTGAGAGAGTTGTCGGCAGGTCAATAAGCCGCTGATTTTCAGAGCCTCTGAACGACAGCGAGATGTTCTTTTTCTCCTCTACAAATTCGCCGTCAACAAGGACATCTATCAACGAAAGCATCTCGTCAGTGACCTCGCAGCGCGCACGGCTTGGCTTTAAAAGCTCCTCATCGAGCAGATAGCCCGTATAGCACCAGATGTTCTTGCTTGGAAAACGCTTTCTGACCTCACGCAAAAAAGGCAGCAGCCCACGCTGGTTGTCAGGCTCCATCGGTTCTCCGCCGAGCAGCGTCAGCCCGTCGATGTAATCGGGGGAGAGCATTTCGAGCAGCTCATTCTGAGTGTCCTGCGTGAACGGTTTGCCGTAGGAGAAATCCCACGTCATCGGGTTGAAGCAGCCTTTGCAGTGGTGGGTGCAGCCAGAAACGAACAGGGAAACACGCACGCCCAAACCGTTTGCGATGTCATAGTTTTTTATCTCAGCGTAGTTCATAGATCTCTCTGCTTTCTTGTGGATTCAGAAGATATAAGAGTATGTTATGTATTTTTGGCGTATTATTGAGGAGTCTCTCTTGGGAGCGTTTTTCTCCAATCCTCTTTTTCTGAACCCTCTAACATTTTTCTGCATCAGGGGATAAATCCCCTGATGCAGAAAAATCATTAAAAGGTTTAGGAAAGGGGTCTGGGGGATAACCCTTCTCCAAAAGGGTTTCCCCCAGTAATCCGTCAGAGGTGCATAACACGCTCCTGTATCTCCTGTGTTCTGCCCTGATTCCAGAACTGTGTGCCGATATAGCCGCAGGTACGTCTTGCGACGTTCATCTTCGACTGGTCACGGTTATGGCACTTAGGGCACTCCCAGACGAGCTTTCCGTCGTCGTTCACTATCTGTATCTCGCCGTCGTAGCCGCAGCACTGGCAGTAATCGCTCTTGGTGTTCAGTTCGGCGTACATTATGTTGTCATAGATAAATCTGATGACTTTCAGCACGGCAGGGATATTGTTCTGCATATTCGGGACTTCAACATAACTGATAGCTCCGCCGGGTGAGAGATGCTGGAACTTGGATTCAAATTTGAGCTTTGTGAAAGCATCTATCTTCTCAGTAACGTGAACGTGGTAGCTGTTGGTGATATAGTTCTTATCGGTGATGCCTTCTATCTTGCCGAAGCGCTTTTGCAGGCACTTGGCAAACTTGTATGTCGTGCTTTCAAGCGGTGTGCCGTAAATGGAGAAATCGATATTCTCCTTTGCCTTCCAGCGCTTGCAGGCATCGTTCATATACTGCATAACTTCGAGTGCGAAAGGCTCTGCTTCGGGGTCTGTATGGCTCTTGCCCGTCATGTACTTCACGCACTCATAAAGTCCTGCATAGCCAAGTGAGATAGTCGAATATCCGCCGTAGAGCAGCTTGTCGATAGTTTCGCCCTTTTTGAGCCTTGCAAGTGCGCCGTACTGCCACAGTATCGGTGCAGCATCGGACAGAGTTCCTTTGAGCCTGTTGTGGCGCTGCATCAGCGCACGGTAGCAAAGGTCAAGACGTTCATCGAATATCTGCCAGAACTTTGACATATCCTTGCCTGATGAAAGTGCGATGTCAACGAGATTGAGCGTAACAACGCCCTGATTGAACCTGCCGTAGTATTTCGGCTTGCCGTTCTCGTCAACATACGGAGTGAGGAATGAACGGCAGCCCATGCAGGTGTAGCAGTGACCTTCGCCGTTTTTGTCTATCTTCAGTTCGAGCATCTTCTTCTCGCTGATATAGTCAGGTACCATTCTCTTTGCGGTACACTTAGCAGCAAGCTCTGTGAGATAGTAGTAAGGCGTGCCCATATCGACATTGTCTTCTTCAAGCACATAGATGAGCTTCGGGAACGCAGGCGTTATCCATACGCCGTCCTCGTTCTTTACACCAAGGATACGCTGCTTGAGCACTTCCTCAATTATCATTGCAAGGTCAGCTTTTTCCTGCTCGCTGCGAGCTTCATTGAGATACATAAATACAGTAACAAAAGGTGCCTGTCCGTTTGTGGTCAGAAGCGTTACTACCTGATACTGTATCGTCTGGACGCCTCTTGTTATCTCTTCACGCAGGCGCTTTTCAGTAACTTCATCTATGCGTGCTTCGTCTGCCTCAACGCCAAGCTCCTTTATTTCCTCGATAAGCTCCTGTCTTATCTTTTCACGGCTTATCTGAACAAACGGTGCAAGGTGCGTAAGGCTGATGCTCTGTCCGCCGTACTGGTTTGAAGCTACCTGTGCGATTATCTGCGTTGCGATATTGCAGGCGGTAGAGAAGCTGTGAGGCTTTTCGATAAGAGTGTCGCTTATCACCGTTCCGTTCTGAAGCATATCTTCAAGATTGACAAGGTCGCAGTTGTGCATATGCTGTGCGAAATAATCGCTGTCGTGGAAATGGATAAGTCCCTTTTTGTGCGCCTCAACGATGTCAGGCGGGAGCAGGATACGGTTTGTGATGTCACGGCTCACCTCGCCTGCCATATAGTCACGCTGTACGCTGTTTACAGTCGGGTTCTTGTTGGAGTTTTCCTGCTTGACTTCCTCATTGTTGCATTCAATGAGCGTAAGTATCTTGTTATCTGTCGTGTTTGCCTTTCTGACAAGATAGCGTGTGTAGCGGTACTTGACATATCTTCTTGCAAGGTCGAATGCACCCTTTGACATGATCTGGTTCTCGACCATGTCCTGTATCTCCTCAACGGAGACAGCTCTGCCCATCTTGTTGCACTTGTACTCAACATACTCGGCAATATCCTTTATCTGTTCGGGCGTAAGCTCGTTTTTGTGGTCGGCTTCGTTTGCCTTTGAAATAGCATTGACGATCTTTTCAATGTCAAATATCTCTTCCGAGCCGTTTCTCTTGATTATCTTCATGATTCTTCTCCTCGTTATAATTTTTTAAAGCATAGTCAAGTTTTCTCTGTCTGTCAAGGCACAACATCTTGTGGTCTGTTTTATGTTACGAGTACATTATACTGTACTTTTGCCACTTTCTCTTAACGTGTGCAAGAATAAGTTTACAACATATTTTTTAAAAAGTCTGTTGCAAATGCAACAAAACTATGGTATAATACTATATGTAGTTAGCAACTTTGTAACAATGCACAATTTAGAGGGTGATTTTCTATGAAAACGCTATATCCGTTAACTCCGCTTAACAAAACAAAACTTGATGAATTTGCCGCCTGCTTCAAGCCCGTGCAGAGAAGCTACAGCAGGGGAGAGATAATCATGCAGCTCAACAATGACAACAAAAGCGTAGGGATACTTATGTCAGGCACAGCGCATCTTGTCACTACAACATTTGACGGCACAAGGACCATAATCGACTATTTTGAGCAGGGCGATGTGTTCGGCAGGCGCTTTTCTCCCTGTACGCAGATAGACCCTTATCTTGTTGTCGCAAAGAAAAGCTGCACCGTTTGGCTGGTCGATTATGAAAAGGTCATAAGCTGCTGTGAAAAGTGCTGTGAAAAGCATATAGGGCTTATCGACTCCATGATACTGACAATGGCGAGAAGAGCGCAGCTGCACGTTGAGGTGCTTGGAAAAAGGAGCATAAGGGCAAAGCTGCTGTCTTATTTTTATCACGTATCGAAAGCAAGGGAAAGCAGGACGTTCACGCTGCCGCTGTCGCTGTCAGACCTTGCGGATTATATTTCCGTTGACCGCAGCGCTATGATGAGGGAGCTGAAAAAGCTCAATAACGAAAAAGTGATCGTGTCCCATGCAAGCAAGGTCACGATCCTCAGAGATGTAACTGTATAATAAATAGTATTGGTGGATGGTTGGGGAGTTCTCTTGGGTATATTTCTTTCTGAACTCTTTTCAAAGTCTCTCATAACTTTTAAGGCATCAGGAGTTTTATCTCCTGATGCCTTAAAAGCAATAAAAGGTTTCTGAAATGGGTTTGGGGGAAACTCTTCTCCAAAAGAGTTTCCCCCAATTACCTATCAATATTTATTTGTTATTTTGGATCTTTGCAAGCAGCTGGAGGACCTTGAGGTACAGGTAGATAACTCCTGTGATAAGGCTGAAGCTTGCTACCCACTCATAAGTCTTTGGCAGACCCTGCTGAACAGTCTGAGCAGCGTTGTCAAAGTCGATTGTGAGGATCGCTGATGCCAGAGCTACGCCGATGACTGCAAACAGGATACCGATAGGTCCGTTGTTTATCTCGATGATAGATCTGACAAATCCTGAATTCGGAGCGCAGAGATAGATGATTGTGAAGATAGCGCCGCCGATCAGAGAAACGATAAGGGTCGTATATACAACCTTTCTGAATCTGCCTGTTACACGGATAACGCCTTTTGAATACAGCACTGTAAGAACGCCGATGATGAGCAGAGTAAGACCGAGTGCTTCGTAAACGATGCCCTTATACTGCTGTGCATAAGCGTAGGACGTTACGGTGACAGCGTAGCCCATACATACGCAGTAGACCGTGCCGAAAAATGCTGTTGCTTTTGGTGCAAACGCTGTGACGATACCTGAGATAAGTGCAAGCACGAGTGCGCCGATATAGATCACATATTCCTGCTGATAGAGCAGACCGCCGTCTGTGATGACGGAATTCTTTGAGAAAACGTTATGCAGGATAAAGAATGCTGCGAGACCGAGAGCAAACACCATTACGAAATAGATGGTCTTAGCTGCTAAGCCCTGGAACGTGGAAACGTCATCGCCGACGCCCTCACCTGCGTGCTTGCGCAGACTTCTTATTCTCGGGTTAGCGAACGAATCCATAAAGGATTTTCCAACGCCCTGACCGTTTGTGTTATTTGCGTATTGCGGCTGATTGAACTGCTGGTTATACTGCTGGTTGTACTGCTGCTGATTAAAGCCGAAGCCTCCCTGATTGTAGCCGTTGTTCATATTCTGATTGTTGAACATATTCTGGTTGAACTGGGTGTTTCCGTTGTTATAACCGTTATTATAGCCCTGATTGAAGCCATTGTTATTATAGCCTTGGTTGAAGCCATTGTTGTTATAACCGTTGTTGAACCCGTTGCCATTGTTGTTGCCGTTATTATTGGTAAAATTCATAGCCTTACCCCTTTCTTCAGTTATCAGCTCTATTATATCAGCAAAGCTCCTAAAAGTCAAGGACTTTCAGGTCTATTATGCCCGTTTGCTCCCATTGTAAACAAAAAAACACGTAGTTTGAATAAATAAAAGTCTGCTGATGAACGCTCACACAAGAGAACTGCTTTTTATTGACTATTATCATTTGTTGTGGTATAATACCAGCAAGGAAGGAGAGGTGAGTCTATGAACGAAAAAGATAAGAATACATCACTTATCGGCAACCTTACGCTGTTCTTCGGGATCTTTCTGCTTTTTACCGATGTGTTCTTCCTTATAATGGGCATCGTATATGATATGCCTTTGATGAGATATGTTATCTATGTCAAGCTTGTGCTGAACACCTCAAATATCTTCCTGATACTGAAAAAGCATTATCTGGTATCCACCGTGATAATCTATTCGGTCATTCTCCTTTTTATGATAGTTGGTGTTATCTGCATCGGTACAGTGGGAGAATTCCAGCTCTTTGCTCTTGGAATGCTCGTTTGTATCAGCTATAACGGCTATCTGCACAACAGGATACTTAAAAAGGAACTTCCGCTTGCATTTATCATTGCCCTGCATGTCCTGGGCTATATCGGGGTATACATCTACGCAAGGACGACCGAACCTCTTTATGCTATCCCTGAAAGCGGAGAGAATATATTCATCATTTTCAACTCGCTTGCATCATTTGTTATCGTTATCATCTATGTCTGCATGTTCCACAACGTTGCGATACGGTCGGAGGAAAAGCTTGAGGAAACTGCGATGATAGATAACCTCACTGGTCTTTATAACCGTCATTATCTGCTTGCATCACTTGAGCAGACCGGGCAGACCTCGCCGCAGGATCGCTGGCTGGCGCTTCTGGATATAGACGATTTCAAGACGGTCAACGATACCTACGGTCATCTCTGCGGCGATAGTGTACTTCGTAAGGTAGCCGAACTTGTGAAACAGAGCTGTCAGGACTGCATCGCCTGCCGCTGGGGAGGAGAGGAATTCATCATTCTCTCTGCAAAGAACAAATGCAGTACCGACATTCTGGAAACTCTCCGCCAAAAGATAGCCGATGAAGAGTTTTGCTGCAATAACACCACTTTCAAGATAACCGTCACCATCGGAGCTGCAGGTTACGACAGCGAACTTACAAATGACAGCTGGATCTCCAGAGCAGATGAGAAGCTTTACTTTGGCAAAACCAACGGCAAAAATCAGGTCGTTCTCTGATCGGACGTATTATAGCGAATCATATTCACAAACAGACCGGGCACTTCCGCCCGGTTTTTTATTTGCCTTGATAAGCTTTTATGATACAAGACATGATAAAAGCTTATTTCACTCCCCAAAGGCGTGCAGAAATGTGCGTCTTTGTTGCTTGTCATAAAATAATAAAAGAATGTTGACTTTTTTATAATAATGGTGTATAATACGCTTGTTAAAAAAATAAAAGGGGGAAATTGATTTGATAAAGAAAGTCTTATCGGCTGTTATGACGATCGTATTGCTTTTCGGCTCGGCGGCAACGCTGCCTGAGGGTGTGTTTGAAACAAGCTCGACTATTACAGCGAGTGCGGAGATTTCAGGTAATTATGAGTATGATGTGCTTGAAGACGACACGGTCGGGTTATTGAATTATAACGGCGATGAAACGGAAATCACTATCCCGTCAGAACTCGACGGAAAGAAAGTATCAGCCATTTTTGGAAATGTGTTTAAAAACTGCACAAGTCTTAAAAGCGTAACTATCCCGGATACTGTCAATTATATTGGCGGTAATGCGTTTGCTGACTGTTCAAGCCTTGAAAGCGTATATATCCCAAATAGTGTTACAATTATTAGCGCTGGCGCGTTTAAAAACTGCTCAAGTCTTAAAAGATTTACTATCCCCGAAAGCGTTACTAAAATCGGCGATGCAGCGTTCCAAGGCTGCTCAAGCCTTGAAAGCGTTAATTTACCGACCGGGATTACCCGCATTGGAATAGGTGCATTCAAGGACTGTTCAAGTCTCACAAGCGTAGATATTCCAGATAGCGTTACAACTATTGAAGGTGCGACATTTGATGGCTGCTCAAATCTTAGCAGCGTAACCATTCCCGACAGCGTTAAAGCCATTAATTACAGTGCGTTCAAGGACTGCACAAGCCTTGAAGACATCACTATCCCTGATAGTGTAACAAGTATTGGCAACAGTGCTTTTAAAGGCTGCACAAATCTTACAAGAGTGACTATCCCAAGCGGCGTTACAAGTATCGGCAACGAAGCGTTTGCTAACTGCAAGTACCTTGAAAGCATCACTATCCCTGATAGTGTAACAAGTATCGGAACAAATGCACTATATAATTGTCCTAGAATTAAATCAGTAATTGTCCCCAAAAGCGTTACAAGCATTGGCGAAAAAGCATTGGGATATTATGATGATAACGGTACCGAAAAAAAAGTCAATTGGTTTATGATATGCTGTGAGAGATATTCAGCCGCTGATACGTATGCCTGGGATAACGGGTTCGATCGTGGATTCATCGAAGGCGACTATATATACCAGTTTCTTGGCACATCAGAAGCCATGATAGTAGGCTACATCGGCAGCGAAGCGAATATCACTGTCCCGTCACAACTCGGAGGAAAGACAGTTACAGGCATTCGCAGTGGTTCGTTCGGAAGCTGCAAGAGCATTGTTTCATTAACTATCCCCGATACTGTTATAGTTATAGGTGATAGTGCGTTTTCCTCCTGTACGAACCTCAAAAGTATAACTCTCCCGAACCAATTGGATAGTATCAGCCGCTGGTTATTTGAAGGCTGTACGAGTCTTGAAAAAATAACTATCCCAAGCAGCGCTAAAGGCATATACAGGGGAGCATTCTCTGGCTGTACAAGTCTTACAAGCGTAACTATCCCAAGCGGCGTTAAATACCTTGACCCAGAGGCGTTTAAAGACTGCACAAGCCTCAAAAGCGTAACAATTCCGGGCAGCGTTACAAACATTGACTACAATGTGTTTAAAAACTGCACAAGTCTTACAAGTGTAACTTTCAAAAATGGCGTTACAGCTATTGGAAATTATATGTTTGATGGATGCTCAAAACTTTCAAGTGTATCCATTCCCGACAGCGTGACGACCATTGAACCTTATGCGTTCTTCGACTGCACAAGCCTCAAAAAAGTAACTGTTCCCAAAACTGTTGAAACTATCGGTACAAAAGCACTCGGTTATTATTATGACGAAAGAGGTGCGGTGATACCTAACGTAGACTTTATCGTAAGATGCTATAAAGATTCGGCAGCCGATGAATATGCAAAGAATAATTACGTTAAGATCGAGTATATTGATGTAAAGCACGTTGCTGCGAAAGATCCAACTTGCACAGCTGCGGGAAACATCGAATATTGGACATGGAACAAAAAGTATTTCAGCGACGCTCTGTGCACCAAGGAAATCACAAAGGCACAGACCGTTAGAAAAGCAACAGGTCACAGTTACGGCAAGCCGACATGGACATGGACTGGTACAAAGGCTGCAACTGCTAAATTTGTCTGTGCAAATGATAAGAGCCACGTTGAAACCGTGACTGCAAAGATCACATCAAAGACCACAAAGGCTACTTGCGAAAAGGACGGAAAGACGGTCTATACCGCAATTGTAACGTTCAATGGCAAGACTTACACCGATACCAAGACCGTGACTATCAAAAAGCTGGGTCACAAGTGGGGAGAGCCTACTTGGACCTGGGACGGAGTTAAGTCTGCAAGCGCAAAGTTCGTTTGTGCGAGAGATAAGTCACATGTTGAGACTGTGACAGCTAAGATCACATCAAAGACCACAAAGGCGACTTGCGAAAAGGACGGAAAGACTGTTTATACAGCGACGGTTACTTTTGGCGGAAAGACTTACACCGATACCAAGACCGTTACGATAACAAAGACTGGTCACAAGTATGGCGAGCCTACATGGACCTGGGACGGAGTTAAGTCTGCGACTGCAAAGTTCACTTGTGAAAATA
>CAMZIK010000114.1 GCA_947307175.1 uncultured Clostridia bacterium | reverse complement strand
CACGGGCAGATATCGCTCCTGCGTACAAAGAAAAATACAGCCGTATATTTGCTAAAACACAGAACAAAGAAAGGAATGATCAGAATGACAGTAAACTTGCTGAAACAAAGCCGCACCGTTGTTATCCCACAGCCGAGAAGTAAAGCCACAGGAGCCAACAGGCGTGTCTTACACAACGATTATGTATATTTTTGTGATATTCCACTCGACACACCGCAGAACGCCTTAGATCGCATTGTAGAGGTTCTGGAGGACACTGTGGGAACTGACATCTGGGACATCTCCATTGTGTTTGACTATACAGCTCAAGCTCCCGATGGCTCGGAGGGAGCAAGCACTATAAAGCTGAGCTGTATGAGTGTTCTTGATGATACTTACAGAATCACTGCGTAAAAGAACAGTAATAAATATGTGATATGACTTGGTCAAACTGCATTATCGAGGGGTGGACTTTTATTAAACCGTTTGGGTATACCACCTACCAGACCTTTATCGTTTACCGAAGTAACATTGCAGAATACAGGCTCAAAGCAGTAATGCGCTGCAAGTGCGATATACCTATCCGCAGCCTTGACATGAAGCCCGAACCCTTCCTTGACAGCAATTTATGCGTTGGCAAAGATGATTTTTCTGGGGACACCGCCGAAATGCTCAAATGCACGGATCAGTGCATCCTGAAAGCGTTTGACCGGTTACAGTGCTTTCTTGATTTTTTTATTTCTGCACAAATTGTCCGTTCATAATTTGACACACTAAAAGCTCCCACGATTGTGAGAGCTTTTTGTCTGTATCAAGTTATACGCTTGCTTTTGCAATCAGTTTCACAAGGCTGTCGGGAACTGCGCCCGTGCCGCCGAGAACATAAAGCTTGGAAGCTTTTCTGCCTTTAAGATAGGTATTCTGGCAGTCGAGCAGCTTCTTACCGTCGGCAAGGAACAAAGGTATCCTGTTCTTAGCCGCAAGCACGCCGCCAGCAAGTGCGTCCGGGAAATCAAGTCCCTTTGCAACGCAGATCCCCTTACCTGTGTGCAGACCGGCAAACTTATTGTTTACTGCAACACAAGTCTCGTAACGGTTCTTGCCTGCAACTCTCTGAACTGTCTTGTTCACGGTCAAACCGAGAGCGTTGGCAACATTCTTCATCATTGCATTTGAGATAACTCCGTCGCCGCCGATGATGTAAGCGTTCTTTACCTTGCCCTTTACGGACTTTAAGTAGTCAGCGGTTGCCTTGTCGATGCTGCCCTTGTTTTTGAGGTACATTATAGGTGCGCCCTTGATAGCTGCAATCGGGCTCGCAGAGAGTGCATCTGCAAATGCTGAATCGGTTGCGAAGAAAATAGTATCGGGTGTTTTCTTTGTCTTGGTCTGAAGCGCCTTAGCCACCTTAGCAGCGGTCTCGAAGCAGTTCTTGCCGCTGATAACTGTCGGGTCGTACTTTGCAAGCGCAGTCGTTACTTTCGAGCCGACAGCGCCGCTCGTGCTTACGATGATGACTTTCTTTGTGTTCAGATTTTTGAGGCGCTCCTCGGTGTACTTCGTCACCTGCTTGTCGGTGGTGAGCAAAAGAGGTGCATCATATGCACTAGCGAGTGGAACTGCAACGAGAGCATCGTTGAAGGTCAGACCCGTTGCAATGATAACTGTATCCGAGTTACCGTACATTTTATTTGAAATATGGGAAGCAGTATCATAGCGGTTTGCGCCGGCGAGACGGAAAACGGTCGGCTCGGGGTTTCTGATAATAGTGTACTTGATTTTATTCTCTTTTGCGTGTTTTTCAGCGGCTGAGTCCTTATAGCACTTTATAGTAAGTTTATCACAACCGGAAAATGCATTTTCGCCAATACTTTTAACGCTGTTTGGTATAGTTACACTTGTAAGTTTTATGCACCGTTTAAACGCAGCATCACCAATGCTTGTAACGCTTTCAGGAATGTTTATTGTTTTCAGACTTTCACATCGAAAAAATGCGCATTCTTCAATCCTTTTGACACTGTTGGGAATTTTAATGCTCGTTACTCTTCCGTTCCAAAGGAACGCATCTCCTCCGATGACTTTAACTGTGTTTGGTATTATCACTTTTCCTGTACATTTTGCAGCATCAATAAGAATTCCGTTTACGACTACAAAATCATTCTTTTCACGCTGGTTCTTAAGCCATTTTGTGCTGTTAAAAGCCATTCCGCCTATGCTCTTCACGCTGGTCGGAATATTTATATTTGTAAGACTTGAGCACATGCAAAACGCATCATCGCCTATGCTCTTAACACTCTTTGGAATAGTTACGCTTGTAAGGCCTCTGCATTTCATAAAAGCGCTCTCTCCAATACTTGTTATACTATTGGAAAGAGAGATACTTTTTATTTTTTCACATCCGAGAAACATACGACCACTAATACTTGTAACTCCAGATTTAATTACAACAGATGTAATATCAGATCTCTTTTCAAGAGGCGAGTAACCGTGACTGTAATCATACATAGCACCGCTGCCGCTGATAGTCAGTACACCGTTTTTCAGCGACCATTTTACATTTTCGCCGCACTTGCCCGATGTTGCCTTGCTCGTCTCCGCACTCGCCGTTATACTCGTGCTATCTGTGAACACGCCCTCCGGCAGCGCCGCCGCCGAGCCGAACAGCATCGCAAACGCCAGCACGCCCGACAATAGTCTTTTCCTCATTAAAGCTCCTCCATTCCCTGCTTATGCAGTTTTTCTCAAAATCAGTATACCACTTAACAGCACCAGTGTCAACATTTTGTTCATTTTTATCACCCTGCACAAGCTTGCTTCCCTGTTTTTGACACACAAAAAAGGCGCACATTTCTGCACGCCTTTCGGGTTTGAATATATATTGCTTACTCAACAGTAATGAACTGAATCTTTCCGTCCGCAGCTATCCTGAACACCTGAACATCAGTCGTGAGCGTATCACCGAAAATGTCCTCAATGCAGAAGCCGTAATAATAATCACCTGCCGGCATGGTGTTGAAAGTGATAGCCGAATCCTTTGCCCATGTATACTCCTTGCCCTTGAGCTCGGAAGTCTTGTCGCTGTCCGTTGCGGAAGCGAAATATGCCGGAACGATCTTGTCGCCTTCCTTGATCTTGGTGATCTCACGAGCAGCCATACCATGCTCATCTATTCCGTCCCAGGCACCCTCAACGACTATCGACTCATTCGTTCTTACTATTCTCAGGTTGGTGCGCTTTCCGTTAAGGAATATCGGTGAGGTGTAAACAACACCTTCCTCTCCTGACGATACAACATACATAGCAAGCAGCTGTCCGTCGGGAAGTCCGAGCCATGAACCGTCGAACTCATCGGTAACGACACCGGTATCCTCCCAGTCAGCATTAATATCTATCGTCTGACCGAGCTCTACCATATTGTCATCGTCAAGGTCCATAAGTATCACAGCAGACACATCTGCGGTGTATGCTTTTCCGCTCTCATCGAGTTTGAAGCCGAACGTTCCGTCAGCGCTGAGCTTTGCCTTTTCAGCAAAAGTGATGAGCTTGCTTTCGCCGCCTTCTTCGGAAGCGTAGTTGAAGTAATCGTCGCCCTCAGTCTCTGTCTCGTTGTCCCAGTTTCCGTCCGAGTCAAACAGAGCAGCGTTGCTGTATCCGTTCTCCGAGAAGCCCTTAGCCACCATATCAACTATCGAGAGGTAATACGGGCTGACAGTAACCTTTGAAAAAGTCTGCAAGTCCTTAGGCTCGTTGACATTCAGCGGATAGAATACCGAAAGACCCGAAGCCTTTGAGTGGGTAGCACCGTTCTTGTTGTAAACGATGCAGTTCTTGAGAGCCTCAAGGGCAGCACTGCCGTCAACCGTCTTTGAGCACTGCGAAATGATACCGCCGACATCGACCATGTTGGTGTAGCCCTCTGACTTGTTGTTTCCGCCGAAGTTGTCAGCGCTCGTCACGCCCTTGACAACAGCTTTCAGGTCGTTTCCTGCAGATTCAAAGAGCTTCTTTGAGAAGTCATTGAAAGCTATCACGAAATCGTCCATCTTTGAAAGGTCAACTATCGTAAGTGTGCATTCTTTTTCCTGCTGTACCGATGCACACTCATTGTAGAAGCTGTCAGCGATGACCTTGCCGAGTTCCGCACCGTTTGCGGTCGGGTTCTTTACAAGTGCATTTGTGAATGTAGTGTAGTCCCAGCCTGTGCCCGGCTCAGTCTCCTGCGAGCCGTAGAAATATCTTGCATACGAAGCAAGTATATTAGCGACCTCAGCCGTACCCATAAGGCAGCAGTCAAATCCGATGAACTCGAACTTGTCGGTCATGCCCTCATAAACATCAGCAAATGCGCTGTTTATCTCCATAAGGTCGAGAGTATCGCCGCCGTTGAGCTCGTCAACGCACGCACCCTGAATACATCCGCCGCCGTGATCCCAGAAGATAACGCCCATCTTTTCCGAAGCGTATTCCTTAACGCCCCACTTGAGGAAATCAGCAAGGTTTTCGCTCGAGCCCATATTCTTCAGCGGTACCGAGCCGACCTTCTGCATATCCTGATTCTGTACTACCCAGCGCTCCGCCTCGCTTGCACTGAACACCTCGTTGATCCATTTCTTTGTTCCGCCCGTCTGAACAACGAATCTGACATTGTCGCTCGACTCTGCCTCCATCATCTGCTGAATATCTCCCGTAGCCGAACCCTGTCCGCTGCTTTCGAGATCCGTTCCGCAAAGATAAACGAAAATAGTCCATTTGCCCTTGTCGCCCATCGGTGTAGACTTGTTTTCAGGACGGCTGATCGTCATCTTTCCGTCAGTACCCTTGACCGACATAGAGACCTTCTTTGTGATCTTCTTGTCGCTGCCGGATCCTGATTCCGAGGACGAGTCCGCAGCCGAGCTGTCAGCCTGTGAGCTTGAAGCCGTTGAATCAGTTTTGCTCGACGAGCCGTCATCTGACGAAGAACTGCTTCCGCAGCCCGACAGACCCATCAGCATTGCTCCTGCAATAAGAAGTGTAAGAATCTTTTTCATATTGCTCCTCCATTATATCAAGTTAAAACATTTGCCTTATCAATTATACCGAAACAGTCGCCGTTTGTCAAGCCTTAGAAAAGACGGGCTAAGAGTTTTTGTTCGATTTATATGCTTGCCTTAGCAATAAGTTTTACAAGGCTATCGGGAACAGCGCCCGTGCCGCCGAAAACAGTTATCTTTGCAGCGTTCTTGCCTTTGAGATAAGTGTTCTGGCAATCCTGCAGCTTAGAGCCGTCAGCAAGGAACAGCGCCTGCTTGTTCTTTGCTGCGTAAACGCCGCCAGCGAGTGCATCAGGGAAATCTAAGCCCTTTGCAACGCAGATTCCATCGCTGTTGAGAACGCTCTTGAATTTCTTGTTTACAGCCACGCAAGTCTCATATCTATTCTTACCTGCAACTCTTACAACTGTCTTTCCGGATTTAAGTCCGAGAGCCGTTGCAACGTTCTTCATCATCGCATCGCTGATAACTCCGTCGCCGCCGATGATGTAGGCGTTCTTGATCGTACCCTTGACAGATTTCAAGTAATCAGCAACGGTTTTGTCGATGCTCTTGTTGTTGAGGTAGATTATCGGTGCGCCCTTTATCGCTGCAACAGGGCTTGCTGAAAGTGCATCTGCGAATGCTCCGTCCGTTGCGAAGAATATCGTGTCGGGAGCTTTCTTGTTCTGGGTCTGCAAAGCCTTTGCGACCTTTGTTGAGGCCTCGAATACATTCTTGCCCTCGATGTATGTAGTCTTCAGTCCGAGTGCTTTCAGCTCTGCCTTTGCTCCTGAGCCGATAGCTCCGTTCGTGCTGACAACAATGACTTTCTTGGCTTTCAAGCGCTTGAGCTCAGCTTCCGTCTGTGCTGTGATGTGCGTCTCGGTTGCGAGAAGAAGTGGTGCATTGTAAGCGCTTGCCAAAGGAACAGCAACCATTGCGTTATTCAATGTGTAATTCCTCTTTTATTTTCTGGCGTGTACTCTCGGGCAGTTTATCAAGATATTTTCGTTTTATACGCTCACTCATTTTGTAGAACATCCATGTGATATCTTCGTTTTCAATAAGCTTCATGGCTATGTCATCATCATCAAGCAATTCTTCGGTAAAACCGTCTAATGAAGGCTGAGGTGCCTGAAATTCAAGCAAAGCAATAGATTTATTATTTCTGAGTTCATCCGAAAGAGATTTATAGGCGGAATTCGGATAGATACGCTTTTGATGTGTCAAAGCGAATACTGCCATATCATAGTCGGCTCTGATTCGTTCGGATGCATAGCATATATTAGCTCCGTTGGCTTCAAGAGCAAGCTTGACTATCTCATCATCATCATTGAACTGCTTGAATGCGTCATGATAGAATATGAGGTTATGTTCACTGTGTCGGGCTGCTTCTTTGGCTATTTCACGATCTCCCCAAAGTGCTTTATCCATAAATTTGGCTGCGTAGGTCGATTTTTTGATGGCAGTCAAAACTATTTCACGGTCAGCTTTGTAGTTTTCGGCAAGCTCCAGAAGCGAACCGTTGGCAGTCACCAATATCTTAACCGTATCTCTGCTTTCAAAAACATAGGAAGGAAAGCGTTCTACATCAGATTTGTGCTTGGAAAAAGCCCATTCTATTATTTTCTTTTGCCTCATCATAGCCTTTATCGACTCAGATGTAGAATTCTTGGCAAACAGTATTTCTAACGGAACAAATAAAAATCGTTCTTTTATCAGTTCAGCGCAGAATGAATGTATCTCGTCTATTTCACTGTCAGAATAGCCTAATTCGCTTGCAACTTTTTTGAAATCATCGAATTGCCATATCCGTTCGGCAATTGCGAGAGCGTATTTTTGGTTTTCTTCCTCGTATTGATCCCACCATTTATCGAAGTTTTCTTTTCTCAGCGGGGAATTATCTGAAAGAAGAAAGTATTCATCAGGTTTTATGTGTGCAATGAAATTTCTGCCAAACTTCAAATTATAATTGGCGTTCAAATCTTCAAAGTATAAATCGGTTATTCTTTTGATATACTGTTAGTATCCTTTAAACTCAGGAAATATCATAGGAATCATTAAATGATAGATGCATTCTCCTAAACCGTCACGATAATTGTCGCCGAGAAGACTATACATTTCTTTATCGAGCAGATAAGAATAACGATTTCTCAGGTAAAGTCCATAACCAAAATGATGATGTGAATAACCAATATGAAGTCTAAAGTATTCTATGTCCTCAGCAGAAAGAGCTGCAACACATTCAGCAGCAGCTTCTTCGTAGTTTTTTGCATTAGGTTCCATATGATACCTCCTTGCTATACAAATAAGGCATTCACCAAAAGATGAATGCCTTAAATTTGTTAGTAACGTGTTAGCAACGTGTTAGTAACCGTTGTAAAACCATACTGTTTTAACACTTCTCACAATAACTCAAACAGCGTATTTACGCTGTTCTTGATAACTGCAAAGTGGTGCAGATTATCTCTTTAAGAAGATTGACCGTCTGAAATGGCGCTATAATAGGCAACATTTGAAATTGTGAGTGCTACGGGAGTGATGTTAAACAATCTCTATGACATCTCAATCATCTGAAAACCTTCCATCCATAAGAGAACGGTAGCATTCACATTGAAAACTTAGGCGAGTTTTGCATCACGAATAACCCGTTTCCCAAAATCGTTTAAAACACGATATTGGGAAACAGGAATCAGTTAAGTGTTTGTCAGCCAGTCCGAAAAGTCAACGATCTTGATGCCCTCATACTGATAGGCATCATGCCGTGTCCTTGCGATGAGCATTTTGGGATATGCGTCCTTGATGGACAGCAGCGGTGATACCTCACGCTCAAAAGTCTTATCATCGGTGATGTTATCCGAGACCTGTATATAAAGCTTTTCGTCACGCTTTATCGCTACAAAGTCCACTTCTTTTTTATAAAGGACACCGACATACACCTCATAGCCGCGGCGAAGCAGCTCGATAGCAACAATGTTTTCAAGAACTCTGCCATAATCCATATTCTTAGTGCCGAGCTTTGCATAGCGGAAGGAATGGTCGCTGAGGTAGTATTTCTCTGTAGTAGAAAGGTACTTCTTTCCCTTGATGTCATATCTGCGTACCTTATAGAATGCAAAGGCGTTGCAGAGGTACTGCATATATGCACTGACAGTCTTGTGGTTGATCTTGTCCTTATGGCTGTTAAAGGTATCGGCAACAGCTCTGGCTGAAGTGAGGTTTGAGATATTATCCATGAGAAAGTCTGCAAGTCTGTCCATAAGAGCCGTATTGCGTATATTATACTTTTTGCGGATATCACGAACGATCAGTGTATTGAACACTTCCTCGATATAGTCGTACTTGGCTTCCTGATCCTTATAGACATAGGAGCCTGCCATACCGCCTTCGTTTACATATTTATCAAAGGCAGTATAAAGGTCGGTGTATCCGAAATACCTGACATACTCGGCAAAGGAGAAGGGATACACTTTGATCTCGAAAGTTCTTCCTGTGAACAGGGTGGCAAGATCAGAGCTTAAAAGGAACGCATTAGAGCCGGTGATATAAATATCATAATTCTCCGAGGCGTGCAAACCGTTGATCGCTTTCTCAAAGTCATTGCACATCTGGATCTCATCTATCAGGACGAAGTTTTCAACGCCTTCTTTGTATCGGGAATTGATATGATCGTAAAGCGGACGATATTCGGTGTATTCCTCATATTCGGGCAGATTGAAATTGATATGAATGATGTTGGCATCGGGGTAGTTGTCCATGATATGCTTTTTGAATGCTTCAAGCAGTTTGGACTTTCCGCTGCGCCGAACACCTGTGATGACCTTTATATCAGGTGTACCGATCACATTGATGACCTTGTTCAGATAATCGGTTCTTTCTATCAGTTTCATAAGCACTCACACTCCTATAAATCTATTATACCACATCTATTTCCCAAAATCAAGCGATTTTTAATTTTGGGAAATAGGGATCTATACAAAAAAGGCATCCATCAAACGATGAATGCCTTGTGATTTGTTAGTTGTGTGTTAGTTATAGAATAAGACGTGTTGCCACGCATGAACTCTTAGATCAATAATATGATTTGAATGAGATTCAGAATAAAAGCAGATCACATAAGAAACGCAACTAAGATTTTTTCCTTCGGCGGAACGGGAGCAGTTCCTGATGACCTCGTAAAGCTTATTGCAAAGGCAAGTGTATAACTTAATACGGACTAAAAGGCGTGCAGAGATGTGCGCCTTTTTTGTGTGCCAAATTATGAACGGAGAATTTGTGCAAGTATACAAAAAATAGAAATCAGCTTTACTTTTTCGCTAAAATATGTTATAGTTAAGTCGAAACAACAAAAATATAGCAATTATTTTAATTAGAGAAGAGCAAAACACCTGCTGGAAGAAACTGCAAAAACAAATGAATGGCAG
>CAMZIK010000113.1 GCA_947307175.1 uncultured Clostridia bacterium | reverse complement strand
ATTCAAAAGGGTTTCCCTCAATTATTCGACAGGTTTGCTGCGGTAAATTCTGATTTATTCGGGAGAGATAGTGGACATTATCTGCAAAGCGACTTTAAGACCGTCGACTGCGGCAGACATTATTCCGCCTGCATAGCCTGCACCCTCGCCGCAAGGGTAGAGATTAGAGAAGCCCAGCGCAGTCAGATCGCTGCCTCTTGTGATCCGCACAGGCGAGCTTGTTCTTGTTTCCGGGGCGCTCAGTACGGCATCTCCGTTGCCGAAGCATTTCATTTTACTTGAGAACTTATTAAGTCCGAGCGTCATCATGTCAGTAACTTTTTTAGGGAATATCCTTGTGAAGTCGCAGGGAATAAGCCCACGGCTGTAAGTCGGTATTATCTTTGTGTCAAGGCTGGGTCTGCCGCTGAGAAAACCTCTCACTGTCGTCCCTGCTGCTTTGAACGACCCTGCTTCCCTGAAAGCGTTTTGTTCTATCCTGCGTGCAAATTCCACTCCTGCAAGCACTCCGCTGCCGAAATCATCAGGGTTTACGCCGACCACCAGCGCAGCATTAGCATTTTTCCCGTCACGGGCAAATTCGCTCATTCCGTTTGTCACCGTTCCGCCCTGCTCCGAAGCGGCAGCAACGACACTTCCTCCGGGGCACATACAGAAAGTATAAACTCCGCACCCGTTCTCACGATAGCTGAGCTGGTATTCCCCTTTCGGAAGATGCGGGTCGCCTGCATGCTCGCCGTAAAGGCTCTTTTCAACTTCGCTTTGCAGATGCTCTATCCTTGCACCGACAGAGAAAGCCTTCGGCTCTAAAAACACACCGCTTTGCGCCAGCATCTCAAAGGTATCCCTTGCCGAATGTCCGAGCGCAAGCACAACAGCTGCCGCTTTTTCCTCGCCTTTGGATGTCTTCACGCTGTGAACTTTTCCGCCTGAGAAGCTCAGCGATTCAAGCTTTGTTTCAAACCTTACCTCTCCGCCGAGGCTGATTATCTGCTCTCTGATCGCTCTGACGATATTTCTCAGATTATCTGTGCCGATATGCGGTTTTGCCTTTGAGGCTATCTCTTTGGGCGCACCGAACTCAACGAATCTTTCAAGCACATATCCGCAAAGCGGGTCGTTTATCCTTGTTGTCAGCTTGCCGTCCGAGAATGTTCCTGCTCCGCCTTCTCCGAACTGTACGTTCGATTCGCAGTTCAGCTCTCCTCCGTTCCAGAAGCTCTTTACCGAAGCTGTCCTCTTGCCGACCTCCTCGCCTCGTTCGAGAACGACAGGTCTGTATCCTTGTTCCGCAAGCGCCAGCGCACAGAACATTCCCGCAGGACCGAAGCCTGTAACGACCACCCGTCCGTCTGCCTTTTCCCCTGAGATCACAGGCTTGAACACAGCAGGTTGAACATAGGTCAGATCCTTGTTTTTTTCGCAAAGAGTTTTTTCGAGCTGTATGTCAGAGAGCTTAATAAAGACCGAGCAGACATAGTGTATATCCTGTCTTTTGCGTGCATCAAGAGATATTTTATGTATCTGAGCATCACGGATAAGGCTTTTGTTTATACGAAGCGATCTTATCGCATTTTCTATGATGCTCTCGTGGCTTTGCGTGAGTTTTGCCTTTATCTGATTGACTATTATAGCCATATTTCCTCCAAAAGCAAAGACCCGACAGAAAATTGCCGGGTCTGTTTTCTGTTTATCTGTCAGATTCCGATGAAGACGAGTTGTCGCTTTGAGAAGAGCTGTCCTCTTTTTTCTCCGAAACGACGATCTGCACCTCATTTGTTCCGAAGCACCAGACTCTGCTGTGTCCTGAAATGCTTATTGTTGCGGTCTTTGAATATGAGCCTTCTTTTGAAACGTCCGAAAGATCGACTGATGCTACAAGATCATTTTCCTGCAGGTTCGTCAGATCAACAGCAGGACCGATGATAGTTACTGCATGAAGAGACTGTGTTTCCTTAGCGACACTCATACCGTCAGGGTTGTTCTTTGTGATGATATTGCTTACCCTGAAGATGTTGGTCGTATAGTTCTGTGAATCAAGAGTTACCTTTACCTTGCTTTCTCCGCTGAGGTTGACCTCACCTGCGGACAGCGGTATCTCATATTCCGCAGACCAGCCGAGTCTGAGCTGTGACAGCGGAACAGAGCCTATCGTGATAGTTTCAACATCGCTGTCCTTGAGCTTAGGAGTAAGGATAGTGACTTCGTTTTGCGAATAGGTGATAGGCAGGCTGGAAACATCAAAGTTTTCCGGAGCGCCTGTAACTTCGAGATTGAACTTTATAGTCTTTTTCTTGTAGATAACAAAGTTTACGGTGAAGTCCTTCTTATCGCCCATCGTAACTGATGAATCGTTTACAACGTTGTTGTCTTTATCGTACAGAACGATCTCGTCAGCCTTGAACGACTTGTCCTCAGAGAGCTTATCGGTAGCGGAGATCTTTGCAACAGCTCTTGTTATCTTTGCAAGATTGTTTTCAGGACCCTGGAGAGTTATCTCATTGGGGTTGACCGTAGCATCCTTGAGAGTGTAGCCTTCATCTGCGCTTATCGAAGGAGCTTCGACCTCCAGAGGTACGCTTTTCTGCGTGATCCTGTCAAAATCGACAACGACCGTACTCGGTGAGACTGAAACTATCGTACAGCTGTCCGAGGAATGAGTTGACTTCACGTCAATATCAAGAACGTACTGTCCTTCCTTTGTGACCTTGCTGACATCGACATTAGCCGAAAGATCTCCGGCTTTGTAGTTGCCGATCTCATAGTTCATTCCTTTTATCTCGACATCGACAGTAAGATCCTTGAAGTTCAGAGCTGAAAGCCCTTTTTCCTTTGCTATCGTATTTTCAAGTGAGATGTTCACAGGAACATCGTTTATAGTTCTGTTTATTGTCGGGTACTGTGTTATCGCCAGAATGAACCAGACGATTATCGCAGCTATCACCGCAATTATCCTCAGACCGAAATCTGCACCGTGACGTTTCTTTGCAGGCTTTACGGGCTTTTTCTCTTCATTCATGAATTTTACTTCTTCCATTTAGAGATCACCCTCCCCGCAAGAGAATTGTCCTTGTTCGTTTCAATGTTCTTATCCGGAAGCAGACGTGTATAAAGCAGTTTTTTCAGTGTGTCCTCCACATAACCTCTCGTAAGTTCGCCGTTTTCTGCAACAGAGATAGTTCCCGTTTCTTCTGAAACGACAATAACGATAGCGTCGGAATTCTCGCTCATGCCTATTGCTGCACGGTGGCGTGAACCAAGCTGCTTGTTTATAAGCTCCTCTTTAGCGGGCTTAGGCAGGAAGCAGCCTGCCGCAAGTATCTTTCCGTCACGGATTATTACCGCACCGTCATGCAGCGGCGTGTTTGGAACGAATATATTTCCAAGCATTGCAGCCGACGGAACACAGTCAAGCAGCGTTCCCGTAGCGATCTGCTCACCAAGCTTGGTCTTTCTCTCAAAAATTATAAGTGCGCCTGTCTTTGTGCTTGAAAGCTTCATCGAAGCATCACATACTGCTCTTATCGCAGCTCTGATATGTTCTGCATCTTCCTCGTCCTCGCCCGGCTTGAACAGAGCGATGTCCGCAAGCTTGGAACGTCCGACTCTTTCAAGCATTCGCCGCAGCTCAGGCTGGAAAAGTATGATAAGAGCAAGGAATCCCCACTGGAAGCATATCTTCAAAAGGAATTTTATCGTCTGAAGGTTTAAAGCCACTGCGACCAGATAGCTTCCCACGAGAAGCAGTATGCCCTTTGCAAGCTGCAATGCTCTCGTCTCACGGATAAGCTTCATTATATGGAAGAACAGATATGACAGTATAACAATATCAATGATGTCATTTATCCCGATAGTCTTGAATACGCCCCAGATAGAAAACATAATGTTCTTTATCGTTTCCATCAGATCTGTTCACCTCTTTTCGCCGCCTGTTTTTTTTGCACAGTCTGCCCGTTGCGCTTCCTGACTTAAAAAGTTACAAATCGGTTACAACGGCCAAACAGCAAAGAAATGTATAATAGGCTCAAAATTTTCACACACAGTTTATTATAGCATATATATTTTAAAAGTACAATAGTTTTCCCTCAAAATTTTTTACAAATTGTAATTGTTTTTTCTGTCAGATCTTCTTGGAGCTTTTATGCCCGTTGACAATATAACACGGCTGTGGTATAATATCTGAAGTATTATTTGAACAGGAGTGATTTTTAATGAGCGAAGGATGTACACATGATTGTTCGACCTGCTCAAGCAGCTGCTCAGAAAGACAGCAGCCACAGGATATGCATGTTGATCCGCATAATTTGTCTCAGATTAAAAGAGTTATCGGAGTTGTAAGCGGAAAGGGCGGAGTAGGAAAGTCGCTCGTAACTTCCATGAGTGCAGTGCTTTCCAATAAAAAAGGCTATAAGACCGCTATTCTTGATGCGGATATTACAGGACCTTCTATCCCCAAAATGTTTGGTATCCATAAAAGAGCCGAGCAGAACGAGGACGGACTTCTTCCTGTTACAACAAAAACGGGCATTGAGATAATGAGCCTTAATCTGCTCACTGAAAACGAGACAGACCCGGTCATCTGGAGAGGACCTGTTATTGCAGGCGTTGTTACACAGTTCTGGACTGATGTAATATGGGGCGATGTTGATTTTATGTTCGTTGATATGCCTCCGGGAACGGGCGATGTTCCGCTTACTGTTTTTCAGTCGATCAGGATAGACGGCATAATCGTTGTAACTTCGCCGCAGGATCTTGTTTCGATGATAGTTGAAAAAGCTGTTAATATGGCTAAGATGATGGATATTCCTATCCTTGGCGTAGTCGAGAATTACAGCTATGTGGAGTGTCCCGACTGCGGAAAGAAGATAAACATCTTTGGCGAGAGCAAGATCGATGAGATCGCTGCTGAAAAGGGATTGAAGGTGCTGGGCAAGATACCGATGAAGCAAAAGGTGGCAGAGGTCTGCGATAACGGTCTTATCGAAAACTGCGAGGGCTGCCATATTGCAGGTATCGGTGAACTGCTCGACCAGATGGCTAAACAGAATTGATATAATATTGAATCAGAGGTAGGATTTCAGTCTTGCCTCTTTTTTATATTATAAATCAGAATTTGTGCTAGCGCGCACGGCGCTTGTCCGTCGCATATTCGTTTGTGGTGACAGCGACCTTTGTGCTGCTCCGGGCTTTCACTTTGTTAAGGTGTAGAGTTCTTGTTTTTGGGGGCTTTCCGGTCGCCCCCATACCCCTTCGGACACACACTTGTTTAATAATATAAATTCTGATTTGTATACCCAGCGCAAATGAAAAAACCGCCGCAGCTTTCGCTGCGGCGGTCAGTTTTTACTTTGCGAAATGCTCGTTGAGTTTTTTTACAAGGTCATCAGCGTTAACGCCGTGAACTTCGCAAGCCTCCTCAACAGTCTCACATCTTGCCGATGGGCAGTACAGGCAGTGCATACCCATATCGGTAAAGTACGGAGCAACGCTCTCATCATGATCCATGATGTCGCCGATTATAGTATCCTTAGTTACTTCAAAAGCCATTATTTATTACCTCCTCATTTGGTATGATTATAGTATACAGCAAAAGTGTGAATAATTCAAGTACTAAAAGCAGGAATAATCAGACAGCAGCTGCGCACAATAAATACGAAAATTGCAAAGAAAGGCAAATATATATGCGACCTGATTACTTCAAAACAACGCTTTTGCGTGCCGATATAAAAGGATCACTTGACGAGCTGCGGCAGCTCTGCGGTGAAACTTCCGACCTTAACATTATGGAAGTGACCGTATGCTCGGTCAGGTGCGCTGTTGTAACGATAGAAGGCTTGGTCTCAACATCGTCGATGGCTGACCTTGTTTTCCAGCCGCTTATGCAGCTCAGGTACTGCGATGATGCGGCAGGGATATATGATTACCTCACGCAAAAGAGTCTGCTTTCCACTCAGCGCATCACCGTAAACAGCTTTTCAGAGATAGTTCGGCTCTTGTTTTCGGGCTTTTGCGTAATACTTATCGACGGTCTGAGCAAGGCGGTCGCACTCGGGATACAAGGCTTTGAAAAGAGAAGCATCTCCAATCCCGACAGCGAGCAGACTGTCAGGGGAGCGCAGGACAGTTTCAACGAGGTGATAAGAAACAATCTTGCGCTTGTTCGCATGAGAATGAAAACTCCCGATCTGCGCTTTGAGATGATGCAGTGCGGAAAGCTGTCACAGACAGATGTGTGTATCATGTACCTTTCCGGCAGGGCGGACCCTGAAATGATACAGACTTTGCGTTCACGCCTGAAAGATATAGAACTTGATACCGTTCTTTCGGGCGGATATATCGAGCCATTTGTAGATGAGAACTACCGAAAGTCATTCTTTTCATCGATGATGACTACTCAGCGTCCTGATGTGACCTGTCTGCGTCTTAATGAAGGCAGGATATGTATACTTGTTGACGGCTCGCCGTTCTGCCTTGTGTGTCCGTCGCTGTTCATCGACAGCTTTCAGACAATGGACGACTACTGCACAAAGCCGTATTATGCGGCTTTTATCCGCCTGCTCAAATATTTTGCGTTCCTGCTTGCAGTGGGTCTGCCTGGGCTTTATCTTGCACTGGTAATGTTCCACCCCGAAGCTTTTACGCTAAAGCTGCTGCTGAATCTGTACGTTTCGGAGGAAGCTACGCCCTTTCCGCTGGCGGTGGAGATGACGCTGTTAGTCGTAATGTTTGAGATAATGCGTGAGGCTGGTATAAGGCTGCCAAAATCCGTCGGCGGTGCAGTCTCGATAGTCGGCGGACTTATCGTCGGAGATGCGGCGGTAAGAAGCGGACTTATCTCTGTTCCGCTTCTTATCGTTGTCGGGATAACTGCGACCTCTGCGTTCGTGATACCGCAGCTTGACCAGCAGATCTCAGTGCTGAGGCTTTTCTTTATCCTTGCAGGCAGTACCGCAGGTCTTTTCGGTATAGCCGTATGCGCTGTGCTGTTCACAGCTAACATCTGTGCTATGGACGAGATGTCGGTTTCCTATCTTGCGCCGCTTTCGCCGTTTAACAAGACCCGTGCAGGCGGCGCTCTGTTCAGAAAGAGCTTCAGGGAATATGCAAAGAGCAGAGATACAGTCGGAGATTATCTTGAGAGGTGATTTGGTGAACAGGCTTTCCGCTTTGCAGCTTGCGGCGCTGATGCTGTGTGCAAGGTGCTTTTCGATGATGACCTATTTCCCTTATACAGGCAGCAACACGCTTGTTTTCATGACGGCGATACTGCTTTCAACAGCGCTCCAATGGCTTTTGCTGCTGCCTGTATCGGTCATCTGTTCAAGGTACGAAAAGGGCGTGTGCGAGCTTGCTATCGAAATAAACCGTATTTTCGGTCTTGTGATAACGGCAGCGTTCCTTTTGTATTTTGCGTGGGATATTTTCATAACCACGGGGACGTTTGCTTATTTTATGGACAACTATTTTTCAAATCAGATCTCACGTGTCCCTGCGGTGATATGCGCAGGCGGTGTCGCCGTTTATCTCGGCGGACTGAGCAGTTCTGTACTCGGAAAGAGCGCAGGAGTGATGTTTCTGCTGTTTTGCATATTTACAGGCATACTTGTGCTGAGTGCGGCGGACAGACCCGACCTTACAAACTTTCATCTTGCACAGGAGAATATCCCGAAAACTCTTTTTGACGACATAAAAGCAGAGCTTGTCCGAAACAGAGAACTTGTGATGCTGGTGTTCCTTCTTGGCGATGTCAAAGGCTCAAAGCGCAAGGCTGTATTTTCATATCTTGCGGTAAAACTGGTGATACTTGAAGTTATGATAGGATTTGTCACGTTGGTGCTGGGAAGCTTCGGTACTTCAACGGATATGCCGTTTTTCTATCTTTCGTGCTATTCAAATTCCTCTGTGGTCGAAAGATACGATGCAGGGTTCATGTCGGTGTGGACGGCTCTGGCAGTCGTGAGGCTTGCGGCGGTGCTTCACTGCTTTTCCCGCTGCCTGCGGCTTATTTTCAAGGGCATCTCAGCCAAAACCGCCGCTGCGGTGCAGATAATTCCTGCGGCGGTCACGTTTTATCTTCTGTCAGAAAGAAGCTGGAAAGGGCTTGCTTATCTCAGGGAAAGCCCGTGGCTGATAGCGCTTCTTGCGGGAGCTGTTCCGCTTGCGGTGATGCTTTTTATGAAAGTGAGGAAAAGGGCAGATGAGGTATAGCAGATTCGGTTTCCATGCGGCTTTATTGTGCATAACACTGATAGCAATATTCGTTCTTTCGGGCTACGACCATACCGTCGAGATACAGGACAGACTGCTTTGTCATGCTCTTGGTATCGATTATGACGGTGCAGAGTATGAGGTCACCGTTCAGGCGTTCAAGCCTTCGGGCGCAGGCTCGGATACTCCCGTTGACATCACAAAAAGCAATATCGAGGTGGTTCACGGAAAGGGAAAGACGGTCAGCGAAGCGCTTGAAGAGTGCGAAAATCAGCGTGGTAAGGATATTTTCCTCGGACATCTGCAGCTTATCTGTTTCAGCAAAAATATTGATTTTTCAAAGCCAAAGCAGCTTTTTGAGTTCTGCCTGAAAGACAGAACGGTTTATCTCGGTGTGGAAATATGCCTCAGCGAGACAACCGCAAGGGAGCTTATGGAGGTCGAGCTGTCAAACGATATGCTTGCGACCGAGAACTATACTGATGTAATTGATAAAAATGCTGAAAAGTCCCGAACCGTGTGTTGCCGCCTGCTTGACATTCTTAATATTCATGATAATGCCTGTGCGCTCCTGCCTGTCCTGAGCGTCAAAGAGCCGCCCGAAGATAAAAAAGAGCTGACAGAGCTGGTGCTGAATATTTCCGAGACTGCAATAGTAATGAACGGAAAGGTGCTTGATAAAACGCTTGAAGCAAAGGACATCGGCGCATTCTGCCTGCTTTGCAGTGAAGGCAAACAGGCTGATCTTGTACTTGAAAGAGACGGGGAAAGGTTCAGTGTCAGCATCAGCAAAGGTTCAGGCAGGCTTCGTGCTGAGCAAGGCGATGGCATACTATTATATAAAGCACGCCTGACGGTCGTTGTCCACCGGCTGAAAGATATTGACGGAAGTTACGATCCAAAGATTATCGGTGACCTTGTAAAGAACGAATTGCGAGAACAGCTTGAAAGAGTTTTCAGGACATGTGTAAACGAGAACGGAGCAGATGTTTTCGGAATATGGAAGCTGGTCAGACAAAAGTACCCCAAAACTTTTCTGGAGTATAAAGGCGACCTAAAAAAGCTGTATTCAAGTGCGCAGGCGGAGTTTGAAGTGGAGTGCCTTGTCGAGTAGGTGATGTTGATCGTCACCTACTCTTTTGTTTACAAATTATTTAAAAAGAAATTTCGACAAGCTGTTGACAAACGTGAAGTAGCGTGATATAATATATAGGCACTCTCCCGAAAGGG
>CAMZIK010000112.1 GCA_947307175.1 uncultured Clostridia bacterium | reverse complement strand
GTTTTTCAAGCATGTAATACCGCTTTCGATCCGGCTTCCGACTCTCGTGAAGCATGGTGTCCATGCTTTACTCCCTTACGCTGAATGAATCGATGAAAGATACAACAGCGAATATCAGTATGTCGTTTATCGTCAGCTGTGATCTCAACTTTTCCGTTGAAGGTAACAGGCAGCAGTCCGCTTCCGTTTATCGTTTCATAAGGTATCAGTCTGAATTTCCCCGGTCCGAGAGAATCAGATGAGTCAAGCCCGAAATGATAAAACAGCTCATCACAGTAAAAAATTACCACAGGTTCGTTTGAAAAACAATCGCATAGTTTGTTTCCCGTATCTGCAACAGCTGGAACAGTCAGCTGATAATTTCCGCAGGAATACGTTGCAGCAAAAGCCTGATCTTTGGCAGAGGTTTTTTTAATTATCTCAATGACCACAAGAGCAGCATATGTCAGAATTACCGATATAGTCAGTTTTAACAGCGATATATTAAAGTATATCGTGTAGTTCCTTATGTATATTATCTTCGTGTCCGATAGTTCCCAGAGTATCAGCACGATACCGACATATAAAAGCTTTGATGCTAAAAATATAAGAGTTGTTTTTATGACTTCGGGAAGCCGTTTATAGCCAAATGCAGTCAGTGTTATCAGCGGAAAGCTTAATGCTTTGATTATTGTAACAATAAGAGCAGCTGAATAACTGTTTGTGTTAAAAACGATCAGCAGGGAAGTTATCCCGCCTATGCTTGATGCAATAAAAGTCCTCTTGTTCCCAAGCTTTTTATGGCAGATCGCCGCCGTCGCTTCAAGGCAGATCATTGTTACCACAGTGTTTGTTATCAGTGCAACATCTAAGTATATCTTCATTTTCTTGTCCTTTAAAAATTCATCTGACAGTATTATAATCCTTTGTCTTTGAGAAAAAAGTCAGATAAAATAGTTAAAAAGCAATAAAAAAACGACCATCAAAAATGATGATCGTTATTTTTCTATTTAGTCAGCAAAGAAAACGGAGAACGCTTTATATGCCATATAAGTGTCTATCTTTGAGGTAAGCTCAAACGGAGCGTGCATCGAAAGAACAGGAACTCCGACATCAATTACGTCCATATCAAGGTTTGCGATATACTGTGCGACTGTTCCGCCGCCGCCTGCATCGACTTTACCAAGCTCTCCTGTCTGCCAGAGCACATCGTTTTTGTCAAACAGTCTTCTTATCCTGCCGACAAATTCAGCAGAAGCATCTGATGTTCCGGATTTTCCTCTTGAACCTGTAAATTTAGTTGCACATACGCCGTAGTTTATCTGGCATGAGTTCATTAATTCAAAGTTCTCAGGGAAAGTAGGATCAAAAGCCGCATTTACATCAGCCGACAGACACTCAGAAGCAGAGATGACATTTCTTCCTTCAAAGCCGTAAGTCTTGGCAAGATCACAGATAAAGTATTTGAGATAAGATGAGTTAAGACCGGTGTTTCCGTCCGAGCCTGTTTCTTCTTTGTCAGTAAGGCAGGTAAGGCAGGTCTTTTTTGGGGCTTTGCAGTCAAGTATAGCCTTTAATGCAGTATATGCACAAACTTTATCGTCCTGACCGTAAGAACCGACCATGCTTCTGTCAAATCCGACATCGCAGGCTTTAAATGCAGGAACAGCCTCAAGTTCAGCAGAGATGAAATCGTCCTCGGTAATGCCGTATTTCTTATTGAGAATATCCATAATGTTCAGCTTGACTTTTTTGGATACTTTATCGTCTTTAAACGGTCTTGAACCGATCAGCAGATTCAGCTCCTCACCCTTTATGCCCTGAGCGAGTGTCCTTTTCATCTGTTCAGCAGCAAGATGCGGAAGAATATCTGTTACACAGAAAACAGGGTCGCCAGCATCTTCTCCGATGTTGACAGTGATGCTTTCACCGTCTGCATTGATTATTACTCCATGCAGAGCCATTGGAACAGTCGTCCACTGATATTTCTTTATTCCGCCGTAGTAATGGGTCTTGAAAAGACAAAGCTCTTTATCTTCGTACAATGGATTTTGTTTCAGATCAAGCCTTGGCGAGTCGATGTGCGCTGCAGCAAGTCTTATACCCTTATCAAGCGATTCCTTGCCTATAATACCGAGTATTATTGCCTTGCCTCTGTTTACCAAATAGATTTTTTCACCTGCTTTATATTTTTTGCCCCTGACATATTCCTTGAACCCTGCCTTTTCAGCAAGCCTAACAGATTCGATAACAGCTTCTCTTTCGATTTTTGCAGTGTTGAGGAAATCCTTATAACCCTCGCAAAAATCATCAGCAGCTTTTATCTGTTTGTTGTCAAGTACA
This sequence comes from uncultured Clostridia bacterium, assembly GCA_947307175.1. Lineage (GTDB taxonomy): Bacteria > Bacillota > Clostridia > Oscillospirales > Ruminococcaceae > Hominimerdicola. The sequence continues at coordinate 7,262 of CAMZIK010000112.1, read as the reverse complement.
AGTCCGCCGTTTTTCTTTTTGCTAAGAAGCTTTTCGCTCAGCAGTTCGCCTTTGGTTTTCTTTTCGTTTGCCATTGTCTTTACCTCCTGAAAAATTATTCTTTGATTATCTTTTTCTCTTTAAGTATCTCTTTATACTTATTATATGCTTTTCTGATCCGCCTTACATATTCAGCGGTCTTATCATTTGTCTGCGGTATTTTATCAACATCAACATTGTTCTTGTCAACTATCCCTTGCTCCAGCCAGCCATCGACCGTACCTATACCGCCGTGATAAGCGGCTGCTGCAAGATCCATATTGTTATCGTAGTGTTCAAGCAGAAAACTGAGATAATATGTTCCGTACTGGATATTAGTCTGTGGGTCAAACATCGAATCAAACGTTATGTCACGCTGATCGCCCATTCTGTATTTCAGCCATGTAAAAGCTTCCTCCATAAGCTGCATCAGACCTCTTGCACCAACATTGGAAACTGCCTTGGGCTTAAAGCTGCTTTCCGTTTTAATTACCGCATATATAAGTGCAGGTTCAACATTATACTCTGTACCGTATTTAGTTACATATTCCTCATATTCTGTCGGATATGTAAAAGCCGAAGGCAAAATATCTTCTGCCTTGTGTACAATATCTTTCCAGTTCATTATTACTATCACTGTTGCAATAGCGAATAAAAGCAATATGATAAGGGCAATGATCGCGGCCTTTTTGCCGGTACTCATCTTTTTTCTTCTTTTGCGTCTTTTTTTAGCCATTTGACCTTTCCTTTATCTTGTTAATTATTATCTCTGTTTTTTTCTTTGCATCCTGGGGCATATCGTTATTTTCAATTATAAAATCACAATGCTCTTTAAAAAACTTTGCGCTTTGCTGGCTTCTGAACCTTTTGAGTGCAAGTTCTTGCGTTATTCCGTCACGGGCGGTTATTCGTTCAAGCCTGATGCTTTTTTTTGCCACAACACCAATTATAGCATCACATTTCTTATCTGCTCCTGCTTCAAAAAGAGTAGGTGCATCAAGCACGATCACATTGTACTTGTATGAAAGCTCCTTTACCCTTTCATCTATCAGCCTGTTTATAAAAGGATAAACAATATCATCAAATTCTTTGAGTTTATCCTTATCACTGAAGATTATTTCCGAAATGCCTTTTCTGTTGATCGATAATTCCTTATCAAAGCAGGAAGGGAAGACTCTTGAAAGCGCTTTGTTGCAGTCGCTTCCTTTGCCTGTACACTCTCTTGCAACGTCATCACAGTTGATGATACCGAAACCCGCATCTGAAAGGAACTCGCAGATCGTTGTTTTTCCTGCGCCACTTTGACCTGTCAGTCCGACGATAAAACTCATTTTAAAGTCACCACCTGAAATGCTGCAGCACGCAGCAGCCTGTTGTAGACCGCAAGCCCGACACCGCTTTTTCGTGGGCATCTTGCAAAAACCTTTTTTGCGCCGATGTTATCAAGTTCCCTGAGAGTATCAAAAAGCATATGTGCCTGTTCTTCATCAGTTGCTCCAAAGCATATTGTCCCGACATTCATATCTTTGCAATCGTTCTGAGAAAAAACCATGCATACCGTATCTTCGGAAGCGTTTTTAGAAACATATGCCCTGAAAGCGCCCAGACTTCCATCAATTATCGTAATATCAGCCTTTGGAGCATAGTGCTTGTATTTCATTCCAGGAGAAAGCGCAACAGACCCTTTTTCCAGCTGCGCAACAACACCTTTATCAATTATCACATTTTTGGTTATCCCTTTCAGGTCTTCTGCTGAAACGAATCCGGGTCTGAGTATCCTGATAGAGTCATTTTCAAACGAAATAACAGTCGATTCAACTCCGACAGCAGAGTAGCCTCCGTCAACTATTGCAGGTATTCTACCATTCATGTCGTTGAAAACGTGTCCTGCTGTTGTCGGAGAAGGACTTCCAGAAAGATTTGCCGAAGGTGCAGCGATAGGGAAGCCGCACTTGTCTATTATTGCTCTTGCAGTCTTATGACTTGGCATCCTTATCCCAACTGAATCAAGTCCTCCGCTGGTAACATCGGGAATAATATCGCTTTTTTGCATTATCATAGTCAGAGGTCCCGGCCAGAATTCATCAGCGCATTTATAAGCAAGCTCCGGTATCTCTTTTACAAGCGGTCTTATCTGTTCAAAATCGGAGATATGCACTATAAGCGGATTATCCGCAGGTCTGCCTTTAGCAGCAAATATCTTGCGAACAGCCGCTTCGTTGAGCGCATTTGCACCCAGACCGTAGACCGTTTCCGTCGGTATCCCGACCACTTCGCCGCTTTTAAGCAGCTTTACAGCCTCATTCAAAGAGCTTTCGTCAGACGAAAGCATTTTAGTTTCAAACATCGCTTTTCATCCTTTGTTTTTAAAGCACATATTTCATATTGTGATACTTTGATACAGCATCCTTAAAACCGACTTTCTTGTACAAGCCATATCCATCTTCTGTGGCTTTTAGCTCAACGAAATCAAGTTTCATAGCTTTAGCTTCTTCAAGCATCATTTCAATAAGCTTCTTTGCGTATCCGTGATGCCTGTGCTGCGGTTTGGTATATACATTGAGTATCGTTCCTGTTTTGCCGTTTATAAAGTCGGGATTTGCAGGCTTTTCTGTCACAAGCAGAAAACAGCAGCTTATGATCTCGTTATCATCTTTGCAGATATAAACTAACAGATCGTTGTTCAGATGCTTTTTATAGTAGTCTGGAAGCTGATTTGAAATTCTTTTTGTTTCTTTCTCTGAAAGAGAACCGTGATCCTCTGTAAGATAGTCGAGTCTCAGCTGGACCAGCTGTTCGGTGTATTCAAGACCTGATCTACAAAAATCCATTATTACTCACCTTCCTGACTTGCAAGCTTAGCCGCCTGATCAGCGGTCGCAAGTGCATCTATTACCTCGTCAAGATTTCCGTTCAATACCTGTTCAAGCCTGTATATCGTCAGACCTATGCGGTGGTCGGAAATACGTCCTTCAGGGTAGTTATAAGTCCTTATCCTTTCAGATCTGTCGCCTGTGCCGACCTGTGAACGTCTGTTTGAAGCGATCTCGTTTTCCTGTGCCCTTACCTTTTCATCAAGGAGCTTTGAACGCAGCATCTTCAGGGCTTTTTCTCTGTTCTGGAACTGTGAACGCTCGTTCTGACATTCAACGACCGTACCTGTCGGGACGTGTATAAGTCTTACCGCAGACGATGTTTTGTTGATATGCTGACCGCCTGCACCTGATGAACGGAACACTTCCATTTTTATGTCACGCTCTTCGTTAAGCTCAAGCTCGACCTCTTCCGCTTCAGGCAAAACAGCAACAGTTGCGGTAGATGTGTGTACACGTCCCTGTGATTCAGTTTCAGGGACACGCTGAACTCTGTGAACACCGCTTTCATATTTGAACCTTGAATACGCACCTGCGCCTGAAACGGTGAAGGTGATCTCCTTGTAGCCGCCAAGCTCTGTCTCGTTTTCGTTCATTATCTCTATCTGCCAGCCTTTAGAAGAAGCATACATGGAGTACATTCTGTATAGAGCCGCCGCAAAAAGAGCAGCTTCTTCGCCGCCTGCACCGCCTCTTATCTCGATAATTACATTCTTTTCATCGTTAGGATCCTTTGGCAGAAGCAGTATCTTCAGTTCTTCTTCAAGCGCTGGGAGCTGCTGCTTTGCTTCATCAAACTGCATCTGTACCAGTTCCTTGAAATCCTTGTCCATTCCGCCCTGATCCAACAACTCAAGCGCCTCATCATAAGACGATTTTACGCTTTTATATTCAGTCAGCTTGTTGATTATCGGTTCAAGCTGCTTGTATTCCTTCATAAGAGCAGTATACTGTTCGTTGTCGTTTACTGTCTCAGGCTGCATCAGCTTTTCGTTTATTTCATTGAATTTATCTTCAACTGCTTTTAACTTGTCAAACATTTTATTTACCTCCGTTATAAATCAATAATAGAATGTTTGAACTCAGCTATGATTCAGCTTCTCTGATTATCTTTTTAACATTCTTTTCAGCCTTGCTACGTGGTATCATAAACTCACGCTGGCATTTTGTACATCTGAGCTTAAAATCCATTCCCGATCTGAGTACGTACATCTGATCGTTACCGCACGGGTGATTCTTTTTCATTACGAGAATATCGCCTTTATTTATGTCCATACCGAGATCATCTCCTTTATTGACTATATCAATATATTATAACATATTACCTTTGGATTTGCAATAATTAAAAACAAAAAAATCAGGGGCATATTTCAGCCCCTGGATATTATTCTCCGTAAATGCTTTCTTTAAGCTCTTTGTTATACTTTTCAAAATCAATACCAAGTACCATCATACCGTCTATTACCATATTCTTAAACGAGCTGAGATTTGGTATAGACTGTTCTTTTCGGTCGTAACTCAGGTAGCTTGAAGCATTGAGTATAAGCGAGAATATCTGTCCTTTTTCAAGGTTTGTAGTAAGGTTCGGAAGAACTACTTCAAGGAAGTCATTCATTTCAGTCAGACTCATATTTCGTGCTTTGCTGAATATTTCTTCCAGAACGTTTCTCTGCCGCTGGGTACGGGCAAAGTCTGTTCCGACATATCTGATTCTTGCATATGCAAGAGCCTGGACACCGTTAAGAGTATATTTACCGCTCTTTGAAAGAACACCTTCGTCAACGTTTGACTTACCTAAAATTCTGTTTTCGTTCCTTACATAATCGTTAAGATACTCAAGTTCTTCATCCGAAACCTCAATATCAACGCCGCCAACTGCGTCGACCATATCGATGAACGAGTAGAAGTTGACTCGGACATATTTGTCGATCCGTATATGGAAGTTAGATTCCATGGTTTTTACCAGCAGCTTAGGTCCGCCGAATACATATGCCGCATTAAGTCTCTGAGATCCGACACCCGGTATCTTGACCCATGTATCACGCAGGAATGACGTCAGTATAACTTTTTTAGTATTCTTGTTTATCGACATCAGTATCATACTGTCCGAACGTCCTCTTCCTGATTTAGAACGTGCATCACAGCCGATAAGAAGAATATTTATTACATTGTCATCACTAACAAGATCTTCTGCATTCTCAAGCATATTTTTGCGCAAAGCTTCTTCAAGGGCTCTTTTATCTTCTTCTGGAGAATCTGGCTTTGAGTTTTTAAGATCCCTTTCATCAGGTTCGATCGAAGAGAGGATCTCAAAGTTATCCTCATCGTCGGTTACAATATCTATCATATTGATATAATGGAAAATGATCGCAACGATAGCACCGAGAACAATAAGCAGAAAACCTATAACGACCAGAGCGATAAGCAAGGCTTTCTTTTTCTTTGACCACTTCTTTTTCTTCTTTATCGGACTTGCGGAAGCAGCAGGTTTTTTGCGTCTCTGTCCGTTCCTGTCAGATACGCCTTGTCTTGGCTTTCTTCTGTTAGGATGCTCATATACTCTCCGTCCCTGCGGACTCTGTCTTCTTTCAGGTGTAGAGTTATTATCACTTCTATCTTCCATCCCTGCATATCTTACAGGTTTTACCGTTTCTTTGTCAGTAAGATCATTTGAAAGGGCTTCGTTATTATCATTTGATGGTATCTGTTCTTCAGTTTTTTCTATGTTTTCGTCGTTGAACTCCATAGGTTTACAACACCTCCGTTTTGATTACATACAGTATATTATAATCTTTTTTGACTAAAAAATCAACACTTTTAAGAGAATTGGTCCTTTTTTTCATTATAATTGTATAAAATGACAATAACAATCCGAATATAAAAGCTAAAACTATTAAAAATCAGAAATATTTATTATTCTCCTTGACTTGAAAATAAAAAAATGTTATTATAATCAGTGTTATATGGTGCTTTTTTGCGCCCTGATCTGACAGAGAGGAAAGATAATTATGAAAAAGCCATTCATTACAAAGCAGCAGGCTGTTGAAATCATAAAGCAGTATCCGACACCTTTTCATATTTATGATGAAAAAGGCATAAGAGAAAATGCAAGAAGGTTAAATAAAGCATTCAGCTGGAACAAAGGATATAAGGAGTATTTCGCAGTAAAGGCAACTCCGAATCCTTATATTCTCAAGATACTTAAAGAAGAAGGCTGCGGTGTAGACTGTTCATCACTTACCGAGCTGATGCTCAGTGAATGCTGCGGATTCAGCGGCAGCGATATAATGTTTTCGTCCAATGTAACTCCTGATGAGGATTATAAGTTTGCAAGAAAACTCGGTGCTTATATCAATATTGATGATTTTACCCATATTGAACATCTCGATAAACTCTGCGGTATCCCTGAAACGATCTGCTGCAGATATAATCCAGGCGGAAAGTTTGAGATCGCAAATCAGATCATGGATAATCCGGGAGATGCAAAATACGGTTTTACGCACGATCAGATAATCGAAGGATTTAAGCTTCTTAAATCCAAGGGCGCAAAGTATTTCGGAATACACGCCTTCCTTGCTTCCAATACCGTATCAAACGCATATTATCCAAAGCTTGCAAGGATACTCTTTGAGCTTGCAGTCGAGATCAAGGAAAAGACAGGCGTTGAGTTCAAATTTATTAACCTTTCCGGCGGCGTAGGTATCGCTTATGAGCCGGACAAGCCACAGAATGATATTATGGCTATTGGTGAAGGTGTACATAAAGCATTCGATGATATTCTTGTTCCTGCAGGAATGGGCGATGTTGCGATCTTTACTGAGCTTGGTCGTTATATGCTTGCACCTTACGGTCATCTTATTACAACAGTAAAGCATTTCAAGCATATCTACAAAGAGTATGTCGGCGTAGATGCTTGTGCTTGTAATCTTATGAGACCTGCGATCTATGGTGCATATCATCACATCACCGTTCTCGGAAAAGAAGACCAGCCTTGCGATCATATGTATGATGTTACAGGCGGACTTTGCGAGAACAATGATAAATTTGCTATCGACAGAATGCTCCCTGAGATCGAGATAGGCGATATTCTTGCTATCCATGATACCGGTGCTCACGGCTTCTCAATGGGTTATAATTATAACGGAAAGCTCCGTTCGGCAGAGATCCTTCTTAAAGAGGACGGAACTACACAGCTTATCAGAAGGGCCGAAACACCTGCAGATTATTTTGCGACCTTTGATTTTTCGCATACAGTTGATAAGTATCTGAACAAATAATATTTGATAAAACAATATGCCGCCTGAGAGATCGGGCGGCTTTTTTTATACCAATAAAAAAACCACCTGCTATGCAGGTGGAATGGATAAAACT
>CAMZIK010000111.1 GCA_947307175.1 uncultured Clostridia bacterium | reverse complement strand
GGAAAGCCCCCAAACAAGCGCCGTGCGCGCTAGCACAAATTCTGATTTATTTTAGCAACTTGTAAAAAGAGTTTTATATTTTTGCGAAAGGAACAAGCTATGAGAGAAAGTATTCTGACGATACCCGTTACGGAGATCTTTGAGCCCAAATGCGGCTGCCCTATATGTCGTCTTCGTGATATGCTCGAAAGCAGGACGGTCGATTACATAATGGGAGCTGCGATGATGGAGCCTGATGTGCGCATCGAAACGAACAAGCTCGGATTCTGCCACATTCACTTTGAGCAGATGAGAGCCTGCAAGAACCGCCTTTCGCTGGCGCTGATGCTGCAGAGCCATTTGCAGCACCTTCAGGGCGAGCTTTCAAAGAAGAGCCTTTTCCACGGCAAAAGTGCCAAGCGCAAGACGGTCTCCGCCATCAACGAGAGCTGCTTTGTATGCTCGAAGATAGAATGGGGAATGAGCCGCATCATGCGGACGGTATTTGAGATGTATGAGCAGCAGGAGGAGTTCCGCAAGCTGTTTTCCGAGCAGCAGATGCTTTGCCTGCCGCATTACGAGATGCTTATCGAGATGATGGAACAAAGCCTTGACAAAAAGCTGCACAAACGCTTTTCACAGGCTTGTTCAGACCTTCTGAACGGGTATCTGTCGGAGCTGGAGAAGGACGTTTCGCATTTCTGCAAGATGTATGACTACCGCAACACGGGTTCGGGTGCAGACTGGGGCAACTCGAAAGACTCGGTGGAGCGTGCCATAAAATTCCTTACGACAAGATGATTTCGTAAGTTTTCGTTACAATGGTTACAGAATAAATATTTATTGAAAAGTGTATAAAAGTCCAAAAAATCGGACATAATTATTCCTGTAAAGCACATAAGGCGAAGGAATGGGGAAGTGTACGAAAAAACGTACAGAAGATAGATAATTGTAAATTTTTCGCCTAACAAAATCATAAATCTGCGCAAAGCCCATAGAAAAAGCGATAGCTTGTCAAGAGGTAAATTCGTGCAGAGTGTGTTAATTATTCGTTCATAAATTCGGTCGCATTTTTTGACATTTTCAGACATTTTCGGCATAAAAAACACTTGTTTTTCGCGGCGATCTCATTTTCAACAATCGGGGAAAGCTTTATTTTTATTGAATTTTCAAAGATTTCAACGTACTTTTCAACACAAAATCGGTTCGGTGATGTTGAAAACCCTGAGTTTTCAACAGAAAAGTTGATAAATGTTGAAAACTCAGCCGAAAACTTACATATTATGTATCAGATATGTAAATATTAGAAAATGGAGAAGTGCTGCGGAATGATCAAAGGCGTAAATAAACAAATCATCGAAATTAGATGTCCAAAAGATGAACAGTTTGAAAAAATATTGTTGTTTGTGAACTCCGAAAAATGTCCTGTTTCACAGGGTGATCTGGACGAAAAAGCGAAAATGATCTCGAAAAGATTTCTTGCGGCGCAGAAGAAAAAAAGAGGCGGTCCGTGCAGAGCAGAGAGGCTTGGCGGTCGGCTGGTGATAGGCGCAGGTGCTGCGGCTGCTGCTTGTATGGTGGTCTGCGCGTTCGTTTTTTTCGTTTAGGACGGGCGGAAGGCTTATGATTTGTTGAAATTTACTATTTGGGAGCAGTTAATTTGTTTAAAATCATAAAAAATCTCGAAAGCTATTGGCTTTTGAGTTTTTTTGTGCTATAATGAATTGTTGAAATCAATCATTGAAAGAGCTGGCTTTATGAAAAAGGAAACTCAGAACAAACAGATCCAGGCTGATTCGTGGGAAACGCAGACGATAGCGGGCAGAAACCCCGTTATCGAAGCGCTGAAAGCGGAAAAGCTGATAGATACGATATATGTTGATCCGAACGCTAAAGGCTCAATAACCGTGATATGCAAGATGGCGAAGGAAAAGGGCATCACGGTAAAGCAGGTAAGCAGCGTGAAACTGGACAACATGGCTAAGGGCGCTTCGCATCAGGGCGTTGTTGCGGTGGGCGCATGTGCGGAATATGTCGAGGCGGAAAGGCTTCTGGAGATCGCAAGGGAAAAGGGAGAGGACCCGTTCATAATCATCTGCGATGAGATAGAAGACCCTCACAATCTCGGTGCGATAATCAGGACGGCTGAGGCTGCGGGCGCTCACGGTGTGATAATACCGAAAAGAAGAAGCGCTACGCTGAGTCATACGGTGTTCAAGACCTCCGCAGGTGCGGCGAGCTGGCTGCCTGTGGCAAGGGTGGCTAACCTTGCGCAGACGGTGGATATGCTCAAGAAAAACGGTGTTTGGATATACGGAACGGACGGAAGCGGAGACAGCTATGACAGCGTGAAACTGGACGGTGCGGTGGGTCTGATCATTGGCTCGGAAGGGTACGGGATGAGCAGACTTCTGAAGGAAAAATGCGATCATCTGCTGAGTCTGCCGATGGCAGGGAAGGTCAATTCCCTCAACGCTTCGGTGGCAGCAGGGATATTTATGTATGAGGTCGTAAGACAGCGGAAGAAATGAAAAATGGGGTGAAGGAACTTGGCAGATAAGTTTTCGGTAGATGAACTTTTGTCGGAATATAAGGATAAGCTCGATCGCTTTGATGCAAACAAATTTGCCGAGCAAAGACGCAGGGAAATGGAGCTTGAGGAGCAAAAGCGCACAGAGCAGCTCGAAGCGGAGCGTGCAGAGCGTGAAAGGCAGGCTCTTGAAGCGCAGCAGGCAGAACAGGAGGAGGCTGCAAAGGATAACGTTATCCAGCAGTTCGGTCCTGTGATAGAGCAGGAGGAGAATGTGCAGCACAGCGCTGCAGAAGATGACGAGCAGCAGACATTTTTTGAACAGCCGAAGGTGCAGTACCCCAAAGACATCACTCAGGAGTTCGACAGCCAGCCCGATCAGTGGATGCCGCAGGAGGACCTTGATGAGATAACGCCTGTGATCACTGAGGATCAGAGCGTTATACCTGAGCAGCAGGCGCAGTATCAGGAAGATGAACAGCTGCCCGTACAACAGGAGCAGTTTTCGGAATATGATGAACAGTATCCCAGATATGATGAGCAGCAGAGCGTAAACGATGAGCCGCAGCCGGAAGAAATGCCTTTTGATGAGGATATGCAGGAACCCGGCGGCGAGGACGAGGTCGATTTTGAGACGCAGGCAAGAGAACTGGGTCTTGACGAGAAGGACATTGAGATGCTGCGCAAAAAGAGAAACGCAGCTACGATAAAGAATCTCTCCAAGATGAAAAAGCAGAAGGCTAAGCGGGGAGAGAACGTTTCGCCTAAAAACAGGGCGAGCCTTAAAGATTTCAAGTTCAGTTTTACGGGAAAGATAATCCCTAAGACTGAGGAGTTCGATAAATCACAGATACCCGACAGCAGTACGGGATATGAGGAAAGAGCAGAGTTCCTCACAAAGAGAAGACGCAGGAAGGTCGAGAATTTCAGGCTCGATTCCGAAGAGGAAGAGATGATGGGTCCGTTCTCTGAGGATCAGCGTGAGACTGGATCGGAAAAGGACGAGTTTGAAAGCTTTGAACAGGCTCCGCAGCTGCTGGCTGAGATAAGGGAGCTGAAAAACACCCTCAGGCGCAGGCTCACTGTGCTTCTGGCAGCAGGTATCGTATGTATGCTGCTGGCACTTGCAAATGATTTCAGGATAGGGCTTTTAGGCATTTTCGACAGGACAAAGAACCCTGCGGTATATACGGCGATAAACATTCTGGTAGGCTTTGTTGCGATATTTGAGGCGTATACGGTCCTCAGCGCCGGAATAAAGAACCTTATCAGGTCAAATGCAGACTGCGATTCGCTTGCGGCGATAAGTATGATAACGGCGATGATCTCAGGATTTATGGCTCTGTTCTCAACTCAGTCGGTGGCAGGCAGATACTATCACATCTACATCGGCGCTGCGGTGATAGGACTTGTGTTCAACACTGTCGGCAAGCTGATGATAGTAAACAGGACAGAGAACAATTTCAGATACATAGCAGGCGCTTACGACAGATATGCTGTCAAGACAGTCGAAAACGAGGACGTTGCGGCAAACTTCACGCAGGGTTACGTTGAGGACTATCCTGTGCTTGCAAAGATGCAGAAGACAGAGTTCGTCAAGGACTTTATGAAAAACAGCTACTGCACGGACGTTTCGGACTCTTTCGCAAGAAGGATAAGCCCGATGATACTGCTGTGCGGTCTGCTGCTGGGTCTGTTGTCATTCGTGTTCGACAAGAACCCTGTTACGCCTGTTGATAAGATAATCACGGCGCTTGCGGCGCTTGCGGGTACTATCTCGATGTGTTCGTCAATGGCGCTGATACTGATAGTTAATATGCCGATGAGCAAGGCTGCAAAGAAATATCTTCAGCATTCGGCTATCATGCTGGGCTATAATTCGGTGGACGAATTTGCTCAGACCAATGCGGTGCTTGTGGAAGCAAAACAGCTTTTCCCGACGGGAATGGTGGATTTTGTGAACCTCAAGATGCTTTCGACTACGCCTATCGAGGAATGTATCCTTATGGCTGCGAGCCTTACGAGTCAGGCGGACAGCGTTCTCAAATCGGCGTTCTACAAGATGCTTCTGGGAAAGACAGAGATGCTTTATCCTGTTGAGAGCTACATCTATGAGGACGGACAGGGACTTTCGGGCTGGATAGAGAACAAGCGCATACTGCTTGGCACGAGAGAACTTATGGAGAACCACTCTATCGAGGGACTGCCTTCGGAGGCTAAGGAAAAAGAGCTTGCAGGCTCAAACGTTGCTGTCTATCTTTCTATTTCGGGAGTTGTGACTACGCTTTTCGTTGTCAGGGCTGTGGCTAATCCGTCTATCGCAGGCTGGATGCAGGAGCTTGAAAATGAAGGTATTGTTACGGTCATCAGAACTGTTGACAGCTTCCTTACGAAAGACTTCATATGCAGATCTTTCGGTGTTGACAAGTCGTCGGTAAAATTCCTGCCTTTCAGGTATCACAAGGACTACGACGAGCAGACGGACTATGTGCCGAAGACTACTGCTTCGGTTATATGCAGCGGTCATTTCCAGTCGCTCGCTATGCTTATCCTCGGCGCAAAGAGGCTCAAATCTGCCGCAGATCTCGGAGTTGCTTTCCAGTTCGGCGGAGCAGTCATGGGAGCTTTCCTTTGCCTTATAATGAGCATCACAGGCTCGTTCTCGCAGATAAGCGTTTCGGCGGTGCTGGGCTATAATATGCTGCTGGTGGCTGTCGCTTTGCTGGTCAACAAGATAAAGAAGGTCTGACCTTTTTACAAAACACATAATTACAGGTTTTTTCGGTATCACTTGGGTTTACTCCTGAAAAACAGCGCAAACAGGAATGCAAAGCACATCGCTGCGGTTATTCCGCCTGCGGCTGCGGTCAGGCCGCCTGTGAGGACTCCGAGAAAGCCTGTTTCGTTTATCTGCGTTTTTACGCCGTCGGCAAGCAGGTAACCAAAGCCTGTCAGCGGAACGCTTGCTCCTGCACCAGCGAAGTCTATTATCGGCTCGTACCAGCCCAGAGCACCTAAGATGCAGCCTGTGATGACGTATGAAACAAGTATCCTTGCGGGTGTGAGCTTGGTGAAGTCGATGAGCAGCTGCCCGATAGCACACAAAAGCCCGCCGAAAATAAATGCGTAAAGATAGACCATATCAGAAACTCCTTTCAGACTGTGGTTCCGTTTGAGAGCCAGACAAGATGCGAGATGGACGGTATGCTTTCGCCCTGTTGGTTGAGAGTGGGAGACAAGAGCGCTCCTGTTGCTGAAAACAGAATGTTCTTTATCTCGCCGCTTTTAAGCTTTGGGATAAAGTATCCGCACAGGACCGAGGCTGCACAGCCGCAGCCGCTTGCTCCTGAATGGACGTCCTGGGTCTCAGGATCGTAGAGCATCAGCCCGCAGTCCTTATGCTTATCCGAAATGTCGGTGCCGCTTTGCTGCATAAGCTCGCAGAAGAGTCTGCTGCCTACTTTTCCGAGGTCGCCCGTAACGATGTAGTCAAAATCATCGGGCTTCATCTGTGTGTCCTCAAAGAATGTCTTTACCGTGTCAAATGCCGCAGGTGCCATTGAGGCGCCCATGTTGTTTGCATCGCTAACGCCCATATCAACGACCTTCCCGATAGTGCAGCCCCGTATATACGGAGGCTGTGAGTGAGCCGAAACTATCAGCGCTCCGCCTGCTGTTGCGGTCCACTGAGATGTCGGGGAACGCTGTCCGCCGTATCCTAAAGGGAATCTGTACTGTCTTTCAGCTGTGCAGAAGTGTGAGCTGGTGACCGCCATTGCGTTTGCGGTTATGCCGCTGTCTACAAAGAGCGATGCCAGCAGCAGTCCTTCGGACATTGTTGAGCAGGCGGCATATATCCCAAGATACGGGATCTCAAAACTGCGTATGCCGTAAGTCGTTCCGACGCACTGGTTCAGAAGGTCGCCGCCGAACAGGACTTCGATGTCCTGCGGCTGAAGATTCACTTTTTCAAGGCAATGGAGTATTGACTGCTTTTGCAGGTGGCTCTCGCCCTGCTCGTAAGTGTCCGCAGAAAAATAGGGGTCGTCGTTTATTTTGTCAAAAATATCGGCAAGAGGTCCTTGGTTCTCCTTTTTTCCGCCGACAGCCGCTGATGCGATCACAGAGGGCTGCGTGTTCAGAAGCCTGGTCGCTTTGTTTGCCATTTTTATCACCTCTTTGATTTTTGTATTATGATTTGCGGTTTATCAGAAAATATGCGCTTATGATCCCGAAAAGGACGGTATGAGATTTGGAAAAGATAAATCATCAGAAAAAGCTTGATGGATTGCTTGAAAAAATAAAAGGCAGCAGTGTCAGACCGAAACTGCTGCTGCACAGCTGCTGCGCTCCCTGCTCATCGTATGTGCTGGAGTACCTCAGCGGTTATTTTCATATTATATTGTTTTACTACAACCCGAACATCTCGCCGAAAGAGGAGTTTGAAAAGAGGACCCGTGAGCTGCAAAGGCTCGTGGGCGAGATGCCGCTTGAAGACAAGCCCGAAATAATAGTGGGGGAGTATGAGCCTGAAAGGTTTTATGAGATAGCAAAGGGACTTGAAGACTTGCCTGAGGGACGCGAGAGGTGTTTCCGCTGCTACCGACTGAGACTTGAAAAGGCGGCTGTGCTTGCAAAGCAGCTTGGCGCAGATTACTTCACTACGACGCTTTCTATCTCGCCTTATAAGAATGCTCAGAAGCTGGGGGAGATCGCAAGCGAACTTGAGGGAATTTATGACGTCAAAGCGCTGCCTTCCGATTTCAAGAAGAAAGAGGGATACAAGCGCTCGATAGAGCTTTCCGCACAGTATGACCTTTACAGGCAGGACTATTGCGGCTGCGTCTATTCCAAGGCTGAAAGAGACAGAAAAAACAGAGAAAAGAACAGCTCCTGCGGTTGACCCACAGGAGCATTTTTGTTTGAAATATGCTTTTTGTATGGCGGCTTACTTCGCAGCTTTAGGCTCTGAGGCATAAAGCACCTCACGCAAGGGCTTTCCGCCGATGTTGTCCTCTCGGTACTGACCCGTACAGACAAAGCCGTTTTTCTCGTAAAACCTTCTTGCTGCGAGGTTTTCTTCAAGCACCCAGAGTATTATCCTTTCAAAGCCCTGCTCTGTCAGTTCGTCCACGCACTTTTTCAGGAGCTTTCCGCCCAATCCTTTGCCGATATATTCGGGCAGGAAGTATATCGAGATGATCTCGCCGCAGTCCTTGTATTTTTCCCAGCGTGAAGCGCAGATGCTCGCCGTGCCGACAAGCTTTCCGTCAAGCTCGCAGACAAAGTGCGTTCTGTCTTTATTATCAAGGCTCTGCACCCATTTTCCCTGCGGTATCGAATCAAGGAAATACTTCGGAATGATGCCTTTATAGGCGAATTTCCAGCTTTGCTCGTAAATGCGGCTTATTTCAAGGTGGTCGTCATCAGCGGTCAGCAAACGTATCTGCATAAATCTTTTTCCCTCTTATCTCTGGATCAGCTTTTCCAGTATTTGCGGTCAAGGCTGCGGTACTGGACAGCCTGTGCGATATGCGGCTTGTCGATAGTTTCTGTGCCGTCCATATCGGCTACTGTCCTTGCGACTTTGAGTATTTTCTCATAAGCTCTTGCCGAAAGTCCAAGCTTATCGAACATATCGCCCAGCATCTTTTCCGCTTTGTCGGTCATCGGGCAGACATCGTGGAGTATTTCGGGTGTTATCCTTGCGTTGCAGGTTATGCCCGTTCCCTCAAATCGCTTGTTCTGAATGTCACGGGCTGCCTGGACACGATGCCTGATGCTCTCTGACGACTCCTCTTTTTCGCCTGAGGAGAGGTCTGCGAACTCAACGGGAGCGACTTCAAGGTGAATATCAAATCTGTCGAGCATAGGACCTGAAATTTTGTTAAGATAGTGGTCTACCTGATTTTTCGAGCAAATGCACTTCCTTGTCGGGTGTCCGTAATAGCCGCATGGACAAGGATTCATCGCACCTATGAGCATAAATGAACAAGGGTATGTGATGCTCCCTGAAACACGGGAGATGGTGACCTTCATATCTTCAAGCGGCTGCCTGAGTATTTCAAGGGCAGGGCGTGAGAACTCGGCAAGCTCATCAAGGAACAGCAGACCGTTATGCGCAAGGGATATTTCGCCGGGTCTCGGCGTTGTTCCGCCGCCTGCAAGTCCTGCCGCAGAAACGGTATGATGCGGTGAACGGAAAGGTCTTGTTGTTATAAGCGGGTGCTTGCTGTCAAGCAGTCCTGCGACGGAATGGACTCCCGTAGTTTCGATAGCTTCTTCAAAGGTCATTTCGGGAAGTATCGACGGCATACGTTTTGCAAGCATTGATTTTCCGGAACCCGGAGCGCCTATCATAAGCACGTTGTGACCGCCTGCGGCAGCGACTTCGAGCGCTTTTTTCGCAGCAGCCTGACCTTTAACATCGGCAAAATCGAGCGAGCTTATGTAGTCAGCTTTTGAGGGAGTGAAGACGGGTTCGGGCTGAAGCTCCTGCTTGCCGCAGAGGTGCATTACCAGCTGAGGCAGCGATTCGATGCCGTATACCTTTATGCCACGCACAGCCGAGGCTTCGAGCGCATTATCCTTGGGGACGTATATCTCCTCAAGATCCTGCTGTGCAAGTATCGTCATAGGCAGAACGCCGTTTATTTTCCGAAGCTCACCGCTGAGCGAAACTTCGCCCACAAATGCGGCTTTTTCTATCCTGCGGGAGTCTATCGCTCCGCTGACGCAAAGCAGCGCAACGGCTATCGCAAGGTCATGCACGGAGCCTGATTTCTTTACGTCCGCAGGTGCGAGGTTGACAAGCACTTTGCTGCGGGGAAAATCGAGCCTGCTCGTTCTGAAAGCTGAACGGATACGCTCACGGCTCTCACGCACGGCAACATCGGCAAGCCCGACTATGTCGAATGCGGGCAGACCTGCGCTGGCTTCTATCTCAACATATACGGGAAAGGCGTTGAGACCCGTCAATCCCACACTGTTTACTTTTCCGAACATAGATCAACGCTCCTCCAAAATAAAAAATAAAATCAGAATTTACCGCAGCAAACCTGTCGAATAATTGAGGGAAACCCTTTTGA
>CAMZIK010000110.1 GCA_947307175.1 uncultured Clostridia bacterium | reverse complement strand
TTGCTTTCTTTACGGTGTAAATGCCGAACAGCAGCATTCCCGCACCTGCAATAAGTATGGGATAAACATACCAGCTGCTCCTTTGCGCCAGATAAGCTTCTGTCGGGTCATTTGGATTTATCCGCAGCTGTTTCGTCTGTCCCACGCTGTAGTAGTTCGTCCTTTCATAGTAGCCGTTAAAGCTGTAGAGCTGCCCGTTGTACTCGTATTCAAAAACAGGTCGGTAGTCCGTTCGGCTGCGTCTTTGTACTTCTTCTATCCGCACGACCGTACCCGTTACCTCTTCGCTGCATCTTTTGCTCTCCTCAGCAGATGCCACCAGTGTAAACACGCTGAAACCTACCAGTATCAGCCCGACGATTATGCGCATTACCGCCGAGAACATATCCATTTTGATTTTTTTCATTTTTGTCTCCTGTTATTTTGTCTGTGCCTTTCTTTTTGTTTATTACTTTATATTTTTATTTTAACCGCCGCCGCATATCTGTCTTTCCTGCAAACAAGGTTTCGCCCCGAAGCAGCACAGGACTTTCATTTGATGCTCACTTTCCTGCGAGGGACAAGCGGGCTGCCGCCGCAGCGCTCTCCATTAGTATGCGTGCCTGCTCGGTGACGGAAAGCACGTTCCTGAAGGCCATCATCGCTTTCTGTGCCGCCATCGCCACCGAAACATACATCGTTCCCTGCGGACATTCTTTTATGATCTCGTGCGCAGGCTTCCACATAAGCTCCGCATAACCCCTTATGTCCTCGCCCGTCTCGCAGCTGCGGACCTTTACGAACTCTGCCGAACCACAGCTTTTGACTGCATGCTCGAATATCTCTTTTATGTCAGGCGCTTTTGCTTCGGTTTTCACCAGTACCGCACTGATGTAAGTCCATACCGAGTGGTCGTCACCCGCGAGCTTTTCATCTGCAAGCTCGGAAAAGTAGAACTTCTCTCCGGATTTTGACGGGATAACGTCGAAAACGTCGCTGAGAGCAAGACCCTTGCCTTTGATGTACTCGTCGATGACATCGCATTTGCAGGCGTACCCTGCAAGGCTGCCAAGACAGCACAGGAACGACTGTGGGTGCAGGCTTCCGTCAGGGTTTTTAAGACCGAGCATCAGCCGTGCGAACAGCTCGTCTGCACATTTTTTATATACCGTGTTGTTCATTGTGATTCTCTTTCCGCAAAAGTGTAGTAAATCAGAATTTATAGGTCTAATCAGACTTTGAAAACTTGCCATAAAAACAGGTATTTTCGTCCACCTTTTTCTCGTAAAAAAAGGTGGCGGGTCGAGGGCAGCGCCCTCGTCGCTCTCCGCAGAGAGCGAAATCCCTTACGTCAGGCGCACAGAAAAGGGTGAATTGAAAAACAGTCCTGTGGACTGTTTTTCAAGAGGGAAAGCCCTGTAAGAGAGGGCTTTCCCTGCCCCGTGGTAACGCCAGCCACCTCAAGCCGCCTGCGAAAAGGCGGCTTGAACATCAAATGTCAAGTTCTTATTTTTGGGGGCTTTCCGATCGCCCCCAAACCCCTTCGGTCGCACATCTGTATAGTATTATAAATTCTGATTTATACGTTTATCTCTGCCACATCGTCTGATACGCCGTTAGCCTCGATAACAGGCTTAACGCAGTTAGCGATGAACTCGTCGACCTGCTGCGGACATCTGCCGATGTAGTTCTCAGGCTTCATGATAGCGTCAAGCTCCTCACGGGTCACCTTGAATATCGGATCAGCTGCGATAAGGTCAGCAAGGTCGTTGTCCAGACCGTCCTGCTTAACGTGCGCACCTGCTATCATAGAAAGCTCCCTGATATGCTCGTGAAGCTCCTGTCTGTCGCCGCCCTTTTCGCAGGCGTCCATGATAACATTCTCGGTAGCCATGAAAGGCAGCTCAGCCATAACTCTCTTGCGGATGATCTTTTCGTAAACCACAAGACCGTTCTCAGGGTCGGTAACGTTGAGCATGATGTTGAGGATAGCATCAACGCCGAGGAAAGCCTCCGCAACGGAAATTCTCTTGTTAGCCGAGTCGTCAAGTGTCCTCTCGAACCACTGTGTTCCTGCCGTGAATGCTGGGTTGAGAACATCGCACATAACGTATCTTGCCAGCGAGCAGATACGCTCATCTCTCATCGGATTTCTCTTGTAAGCCATAGCAGATGAACCGATCTGTGTCTTTTCAAACGGCTCCTCTATCTCCTTGAACGACTGTAAAAGTCTGATGTCGTTGCCGAACTTCATTGCGCTCTGAGCGATAGCCGCAAGCACCTGACAAACCGCAAAATCGACTTTTCTTGAATAGGTCTGGCCCGAAACGGGAACAACAGCGTCAAATCCCATTTCCTCAGCGATAAGCTTTTCAAGCTCCTTTACCTTGTCGGTGTCGCCGTGGAACAGCTCCATAAATGAAGCCTGAGTGCCTGTCGTGCCTTTTGAGCCGAGCAGCTTGAGCCTGCCAAGCTGGAAATCAAGATCCTCAAGATCCATCAGCAGCTCGTTGCACCAAAGCGTTGCCCTCTTGCCGACGGTCGTCAGCTGTGCAGGCTGCAGATGCGTGTAAGCAAGGCAGGGAAGCGCCTTGTACTTGTCAGCGAACTTAGCCAGCTGGTCAATAACCTTAACGAGCTTTCTCTTTACGATCTTCAGAGCGTCACGCATTATGATGACATCGGTGTTGTCGCCGACATAGCAGCTTGTCGCACCCATGTGGATAATGCCCTTTGCGTTCGGGCAAGCCTCTCCGTAGGTGTGAACGTGTGCCATAACATCGTGGCGGAATTTCTTTTCGTATTCTGCGGCTTTGGCGTAATCAACGTCCTCGATGTGCGCCGCAAGCTCGTCCACCTGCTCCTGAGTAACGTTCAGACCGAGCTTCATTTCTGCTCTTGCAAGAGCGACCCAGAGTCTTCTCCATGTGGTGAATTTCTTGTCTGCGGAGAAAACGAACTGCATCTCCTTGCTTGCATAACGTGTGCAGAATGGACTTTCATAGCTGTTTGTCATAGTTATCTCTCCTTGTAAAGTAATAAAAACACACATAATAGTATACCATATATATAGAAATAATGCAATACCGAATTTGCACACGCATCAATATAATTCGGCACAAATAAAAAATGCTTGTCCGAAGGGGTACGGTGGCGATCGGAAAGCCCCCGAATAAAATCAAAAAGCAGCCCACAGGGAGCTGCTTTGGTGTGTAATTTACTGTTTGATACCGAACTGTATTGTGGACCAATTTGTCGCATCTACCGGGTCTAAATACTGACCAATGTAAGTTCCTGTGGGGTCTTCTGACCACTGAACAAAATTAGGTGTTTGTTCAGCATCATCGTCTAAAATTACATCAAAATGAATATATACATAACCGTAATTTGTTGTACCCATATTGTTCAAAGCATCATAAACGGCTTTCAATAGAGGATCTGTTGAATCTTTGAAGGAATCAACAGGAACGGGTTTATCAGTCATAACAGAATCAACTGATTCTCCTTCTAGTATCATATCTGAAGAGGTGGTATTTAATGTTGTGAATATAAACTTTGCAGTTGCATTGGCGAGTTGTATTTTTGCTGCATTGTACGGAATTCCTACTCGTTCAACCTTTGAGGTGGTTTGTTGAGTAGTCGTTGTTTCTTGTGTGGTTGTAGTTGCCTCTGTGGTTGTAGTTGTTGTTTCGGCTTTGCTTGTGGTTGTGGTCGTTGACTCAGCCGCAGATGATGAGGAAGAACTATTGCTATTCTTGCTGTCAGCTGTGCTTGAACTGTCACCGCAGGCGGTCAGGCAAATTGCCGACATAACTGCTGCCAACATTATTGACAATATTTTTTTCATTAGTATCACGCTCCTTAAATAATTCTTAGTACCAATAAGTACTATTTTCTTAATTATAAGCCAAAAATATGTTAAAGTCAATAGTACCGAACGGTACTAAAATCTTTTCGGCAAAACTTACAAATTTCGGGAGTGATTTTTATGTATTTTCCAAGGCTGAGAGACTTGCGTGAGGATGCGGATATGACGCAGGCACAGGTCGCAAAGCTGCTTTTCACCAGCCAGACCGTCTACTCCCGATACGAGCGTGGGGCGCTCACCATTCCCGTCGAACACTTGCTGATCCTCGCCGACCGCTACGGCGTTTCGACAGACTACATTTTAGGCAGAACAGACAATAAAAAGACAAAATAAACGGCACTTCGCACAAGTTTACGAAATGCCGTTTTTGTTTTGCTTTGTAATCATTCCTTAATTGACATACTCTCTTAAAAGTTATATAATATTATTGGAATAATTTTAAGGGGGAGTATCTATGGCAAAGATCAAGGTCGTTACTATCGGAAGAAGATTCTGTACAGGCGGAAGCGAGATCGGCAAAATGGTCGCCGAAAAACTCGGTGTCAACTGCTACGACAGAGAGCTTGTTGAAAAGGCAGCCGAGATGGTCGGCGTTTCAATGGCAGAGGTCGCAAAAAACGAGGAGAGCATGATGAACTGGCTCAAAACGCCTATCACTCTGTTCGGTCAGCCGGAGCTTACGCTTGCCGAGAAAATCTTCGCAGCTGAGAGCGAGCTTATCCTTGACATCTGCTCCAAGGAATCCTGCGTCATCGTCGGCAGATGCGCAGACCATATCCTCAAAAACAAGGTCAAGACCCTCAGCGTCTTCATCACCGCTTCTATGGATAAGCGTATCCAGACAGCGACCGACCGTCAGGGCATCGACTATGACCGTGTCGAAGATAAGCTCAAAAAGTACGATCAGAAGCGTGAAAGATACTATAACACCAACACCAACAAGAAGTGGGGAAGCATTGACAGCTACGATATGTGCCTGGACAGCGGAAAGCTGGGCTATAATATGTGCAGGGATATTATCGTAAAGACTGTGGAGATGTCAGAGTAAATGGGCAAGGCAAAAAAGGACAAGGATATAAAGACCAACGCCATGCGCTTTCTCGATTCAAAAAAGATAAATTACACCGTCAACACCTACGAATGTGAGGACTTCGTTGACGGTGTTCACATTGCGCAGATGCTCGGTCAGGACGAGAAAATGTCCTATAAAACGCTCGTCACCAAAGGAAAAAGCGGCGGATATTTTGTGTTCGTGCTGCCCGTCGCCAAAGAACTTGATATGAAAAAGGCAGCAAAGGCAGTCGGCGAAAAATCGGTCGAGATGCTTCACGTCAAGGATATAAACGCAGTCACAGGCTATATCAGAGGCGGCTGTTCACCCCTTGGAATGAAAAAGCAGTTCCCGACCGTAGTTGATGAAAGCGCACAAGCGTTTGAGACTATCATAATCAGCGGCGGACGGCTCGGCTCGCAGATTTTTCTTTCGCCCGATGACCTCGTAAAAGCCTGCGGCGGCAGCTTCGGAGACATCGTCTTTGAACCGTGAGTGTGAAATATTAGTGAAAAATCAAGCCAACTGCTTGATTTTTTCTTTTCAAAGTGCTAAAATGCATATTGGATATTTTCATCTGAAAGGAAAGATAAAATGAAACTTGGAAAAATACTTAAATGTGTGTTTAGCACCGTGTGCGCTTCAGTGATGGTGCTTTCAATGGCTTCATGCGGAAATGAACACACAAAGAAAACCGCTTCAAGCAAATCAAGCAGCACAGCAGATTCATCAGACGTTAAGGTAGATGAAAGCAAGTCTTTCATTATCGCACTTTATCCTGAATATGCACCCGAATCCTGCGAGCATTTTGAAGAGCTTGTAAAGAAGGGCTTTTATGACGGGCTTACGTTCCATAGGGTCTATCCGAGCTTTATGGCACAGGCAGGCGTATACACCGCAAATGGTGAGATAAGAATGGATTCAAAGACGATAAAGGGTGAGTTCTCTCAGAACGGCTATACAAAGAATACCCTCAAGCATGAAAGAGGCGTAGTTTCAATGGCGAGATCGGATAATCCGAACAGCGCTTCTTCACAGTTCTTTATCTGCTATATGGACCGTAACGATCTTGACGGAAGATATGCTGCTTTCGGAAAGGTGACCAAGGGAATGGAAGTCGTTGACGGATTCCTTGAGATCCCAAGAGCAATGGGTTCAACGGGAGTAGATGAGGTCCCGACAACACCTACAAAGCCGATAACTATTCTCAAGGCAGAGATGATCGACGACGACAGCGACGGTCATCATCAGGCTAAGTTCTATATGCAGTACTGATAAGATATAAAAATAATAATCAAGAGGCAGGAAAAGCTCCTGCCTCTTTTTTCAGTCCTTATAAAGAACAAATGTTTCACGTGAAACATTTAAAAAACTCCGCCCGTGGTCTTTCCCCGGACGGAGCGTGATCTAAAGCTCTTTTATCTTTATCTCGCAGATCTTGTTATCGTCATAATAAACAGTTACAGGGTCTCCGACCTCCATTTTCGGATGTGAAGGGGAGATAAGAAATGAGAACTTTTCAAACTTTCCTGCATTGCAGAGCGTTTCACCACCCAGCTGAGGTATTTCCTCAGAATCGTTGAGCATCAGCCTGAACTGCCGGACATTGAAATATCGGTCATCGGTAAATGCATTATTGATCCCGACAGTGAAGTTATACGAATCATCAGAGATCCAGACAATGCTTATATCACTTATCTGAAAGCCCTGAATATCGTATGTGCTATTGTCATCTCCGCAGGAAACTGCGGAAAGCATGAATATCACAGCAGCAAACAGTGAAAAAAAGCTGACGTGTTTCCTGCGCATAAGTATCACCCTTTGTTATTTTACTTTCAGGCTTGAAAGGATCTCTTTTACCTCTTTGTCGTCAACAGCGATCTTTTCGCCGCTCTTTTCAAGCACGAACTTGCAGACCCACAGAGCGTCGCCTTCTTTTGCAGTAAGGCAGGCTTCTGCGCTTCCAAAGAGTGAATAGGTGTAGCCTTCCCATTTCCTGTCGCCTGCTTCGATAGCAGAAACGTCCTTTGCGTCCTTATAGAAAGACTTTTCATCTTTGTATTGTGAAGGATCCTTGTAGTAGCAAATCAGAATGTGAGGATAGCTGGTGTTGTCTGCTTCGCCCTTTATTACATATACCTGATCGTCCTTTTCTGCCCCGTCAACTCTGCGCTTCATTATTTCCCAGCCGCTTGGAGCTGATACTGAGAATACGCCCGTGTCCAGATCGCTGCTTCCGCAGGAAACAAGCGCTGTGCAGGTCAGAACTATTACCATGATAAGTGTTAAGAGTTTACTTGCTTTCATTTTCGTTTCCCCCTGATTTTTCATTTTTTACTTTTAAGCTTGAAAGGATCGACTGAACGTCCTTATCATCTACGCTGATACTATTGTCTCCGTTTTCAAGTACGAACAGGCATACCCAGAGCGAATCGTCCTGTTTATATGTAAGGCAGCAGCCAGGGTAACCTGAGCTTGTATAGGTGTAGCCTTCCCAGTTTTCGCTGCCGATCGGAACAGAGATGTCCTGTGCATTTTCATACATCGACTTTGCACTTGCATATACTTTTGCATCTTTATAATAGTTGACCCAGATGTACGGGAACTTCATTATATCATCAGAGGTCTGTCCGCCTTTGATGACATAAAGCTGTTCGGGATTGGTCTTGCCGTCAAATTTCTTGAGCATATCCGGAACGGGAACAGCTGTCCAGCCGTCAGGGATAGATGCGGTGAAGACGGTGGTATCGTATTCGGTCATTTTCGTTTCCTCCTTGCTGCTTGCAGAAGAAGACACCGAGCTATCCGAAGAGTCCGAGCCTGAACTGCTGTCGCCGCAGCAAGTGAGCAGGCAGCAGGCGGTCAGGGCGGCAAGGATAGCAGCCATGATCTTTTTTGCTTTCACCTTTTTTCTCCTCCTATCGTTAAACTTGATAACAATATATCACATTTTAAATAAAAATGCAAGCCTTGAAAACTTTTTTCAAAAACCCCTTGACAAATCAAAATATATTTGATAAAATATAATTGGAAGCAATACAGTGTGACAAGACAAAAAGGAGGCTGTTCAAATGAGCATATATGATTACAGTGTACCAAAGGCAGACGGCAGTGAGCTTTCGCTTGCTGAGTTCAAGGGAAAAGTCATGATCATAGTCAATACGGCTACGGGCTGCGGATTCACACCGCACTACAAGCCACTGGAGGAGCTGTATGAGCTTTATCACGATAAAGGTCTGGAGATAATCGACATTCCCTGCAACCAGTTCGCAGGACAGACTCCAGGAACTGACGAGGAAATACACGAGTTCTGCACGCTGAAATACAACACAAGATTCCCGCAGATGAAAAAGTCTGATGTGAACGGCGAGAATGCTTTGCCGCTTTACGGGTATCTCAAATCGCAGAAGGGATTTGAGGGATTCGGGAAAGGACCGAAGGCGCTGGCGATGAGCGCTTTGCTCAAAAAGATGGACAAGGATTACAAGAACAATCCTGAGATCAAATGGAACTTCACCAAGTTTGTTGTTGACAGAAACGGCGATGTCGTAAAGAGGTTCGAGCCGACGGTGAAGATGAACGAGGTCGCAGAGTATATTAAAACGATAATGTGAGATGATATAGATGAACGATGGAGATTACGAGCAGCTGAAACTGCACAACCAGCTTTGTTTTCCGCTGTACGCCTGCGCAAGGCAGATAGTGAACAGATACACGCCGTATCTTAAACCGCTGGGACTGACCTACACGCATTATATTGTTTTCATGGTGCTGTGGGAAAAGGACTGCGTGACGGTTGGCGAGATAGGCAAAAGACTTTATCTTGACAACGGAACGCTTTCGCCTGTGCTGAAAAAGCTTGAAAATGAAGGCTACATCGAGCGCAGGCGCTTCAAGGACGATGAGCGTGTGGTCAAGATAATCCTTACGGAAAAGGGCTGGGAGATGAGAGAAAGGGTAAAGGACATACCTGCCTGCATAGCAAAAAGCTGCACTCTTTCGGAGCAGGAGCTGGAGGCAGTTTACGGTATCCTTTACAAGATGCTCGGCGAGTGTGAATGAAAGGAGAAGTGCTTATGAGCATAAGGCTGAATGAGGATCAGGAAACAGTAAAGGCGATAAAGGAAGGACTTGCGAAAAAGGGCGGATACTGTCCGTGCAGGCTCGAAAAAACTCCCGACACAAAATGTATGTGCAAGGAGTTCAGAGATCAGATAGCAGACCCGAATTATGAGGGATACTGCCACTGTATGCTGTATTATAAATCAAATGATTGAATAAAAGAAAGGCGGTAATTTTTATGGCAGTTATAAATTTGACAAACCTGAATTTTGAAGACGAGGTAATGAGATCGGACAAGCCTGTGCTTATAGACTTCTTTGCAAACTGGTGCGGTCCGTGCAGAATGGTCTCGCCTCTGGTAGATGAGATCGCAGAGGAGAGAAGCGATGTCAAGGTCTGCAAGGTGGACGTTGATGAGCAAGGCGAGCTTGCTGCAAATTTCGGCGTTTCAAGTATACCTATGCTCGTGGTCATCAAAAACGGCAAAGTTACAGCACAGCAGATAGGAGCTGTGCCGAAGCCTGCAATACTTGGATTGCTTGACAAATAAAAATTTGTATTATTATACAGATGTGTGTCCGAAGGGGTAAAGCGTTCGCTTGCGAACGGTTTGGGGCATGATCGGAAAGCCCCCAAAACAAGAACTT
>CAMZIK010000109.1 GCA_947307175.1 uncultured Clostridia bacterium | reverse complement strand
AAGAAGGAAATGATACCCTTAACGGCGGTACAGGCGATGATTTTCTTGACGGCGGCGAGGGCAATGATGTTCTTGACGGCGGCGAGGGCAATGATGAACTTTACGGCGGTGATGGAAACGACACTCTCAGTGGGGGCACAGGCGACGATACCCTTGAAGGTGGAGCAGGTGATGATACATACTATATCAACGCAGATCACGGTAATGATATCATTAGAGATTCAGAAGGTCATACAAACATCGTATTTGGCGACGAGATCAGTGCTGATTCCTACGATCTGAATATCGACATCAACAGCGGCATCACTCTCATAAACAGCGAGACAGGAGAGACCATCGGTCTTCCCGACTTTATCTATGATCCAGAGAATTATGAATTCACATTCGGCGGTGAGAGTAAGATACTTGGCGGTGGAGAGTCACGTCAGACAATCGAAGGAACTGACGGCGACGATACTATCACAGCAGGCGACGGCTTCAATATCATAAGAGGCGGTGAAGGCAATGATACTATCACTGGCGGTGACAATCTCAATTTCATTTACGGCGGCGAAGGTGATGACACTATCACAGGAGGTAACGGAGTCAATATTATTCGCGGCGAAGATGGTAACGACACCATTACAGACGGAAGCGGAAGCAGTTATCTCGAAGGCGGCGACGGAGACGATGTTATCAATGCTGGCGAAGGAAATGATGTTATCATCGGCGGTGAAGGTGCTGATAAACTTTACGGTGAAGACGGCGACGATATTATCGCAGGTAATGACGGCAACGATGAGATCACCGGCGGCGATGGTGACGATACAGTCTATGCAGACGAAGGAGACGACACTGTTAACGGCGGCGAAGGAAATGATTCACTGTTCGGCGGTGATGGAGATGATACTCTCTATGGTGAAGACGGTGATGATTATCTCGAAGCAGGTGACGGTGAAGATACTCTCTACGGCGGTGCAGGCAATGATGTATTTGTCGGTGGAGACGGTATCAATAATATGTACGGTGACGAGGGAGATGATATCTTCCACGGCGGCAACGGCATAAACAATATGTACGGCGGCGAAGGCGACGATAACTTCACAGGTGGCGAGCTTGCAGACTATATCGAAGGCGGTAACGGCAACGATACTATGAACGGTGGCAACGGTGATAACCGCATGTTTGGTAACGACGGAGACGATCATATTTATGGCGGCAACGATGATGATTACATTGAAGGCGGCGAGGGTGATGACGCGCTTTACGGCGGAAATGGTATAAATACTATTTACGGTGGTGCAGGCAACGACGTTATTTATGACGGCGACAATGACAGCTTCCTCTATGGCGGAGATGGCGATGACCAGATCCGTGCAGGCGGCGGTTCAGACGTCCTCGACGGCGGCGCAGGAAATGACTACCTCCAGAGCGATCACGGCGGAGATACATACATCTTCGGTATTGGATACGATGTAGATACTATCCATGCTTCTGCAGACCTCAATACTATCGTTATTCACGGCTACACAGCCGAGGATATGAAAAACACCCGCGAGATGAATAACGATCTTGTTATTGATTTCGGTGTAGATACAGGCGACAGACTTATTATCGAAGGCTTCTTCAACTTCAACAGCAACCGTGACTTCAACTTCGTATTTGATGACGGAACAGTTCTCGGTCAGTATCCCCACAACACTTACAGACTTTCCACCGGAGCAGGAATGGGTTATGGATATGATCAACGCTATCCTTATCGAGGTGCTCGGATCCATCGCTGAAAACGAGCGTCGGAAGATACGTGCTCGTCAACGTGAAGGTATCGAAGCTGCCAAAAAGAAAAACGTCCGCTTCGGACGTCCGTCAAAGCCTCTGCCTGATAACTGGCAGCAGGTACTTGCAGAAGTCCACAGCGGAAACAAAAAGCCTTTAGAAGCGATGCGGGAGCTTGGTATATCCCGGTCGTGCTACTACAGGCTTTACAATAAAACACAAAATTGAAAATACGGCTTGCCCCTTAATGGGGCAGGCTCAGGAAAAATCTTTTGCGTGAAAAAAGTGGTAAAAGTGGTAATTACTGATATTTACGAATTCAGCTTATAGCTTCATTTAATGCATTGCAGTAATAAGTTATAGTGTTTTTCAGGCAACTATAAACATCTTCCCTTTTATCATGCATAGGTAATGTATTAGCATCATTTCTGTAATACATTTTCAAACCTACATTGGAATTCCAATTAAAGATATTATACTTGACCCTAAGATTACTCAATTCATCAATTTTAGATTTTTTAAGTAGCGTAGAGAGCACATTGGTATGCTTTGCAATTGAAGATTTAGGAATGTAGTCCTCTATGGCGTGGAAAAAAAGTGGTTTATCTTCGTTCATTATCATAGAATCCGAAATCATATACAGGAAATCTTGAATCGTAGTCTCGATGCCACAATAGATATATCGAATAGCCTGGTGATCTGCCAGATCATTTCCTTTGCAAATGCTCCACACTTCATCAATATCATCTTTATTACATAGCGATTTCAAGACCTTTTTAAAGCCCTCTATACTGCGTATTTGCTGAGATAATATACCTTCAACATTAATCGCAAGGAACTTACTGCAAAGGAGCTCTATATTAGCAAGGCATTGTTGATAATACTCAGTGATTTCATTCGTGTATTTTAATCTTATTTGTCTAACAGCTTTTTCTATCAATTTTTGATTCAGCGTGTCTGCTGACTCACAGGAAGAATACCTTTCATCAATGATCCTATCATCAATCTTCGTCATGAAATAAAAATAACGAGGGATAAAGCTGGAGTTTGGAGCATCTATATTAAAACCAATTGTATATTCCATGGCTTTATTCCCAGTCACGCTATTCGAGTTTTCAATATAATAATATGGACTTACAAAGTTTTTGTTATCTAAGTTCATACTACTTACAAGTTTTGACGTTAATTCTGCAAATTGCTTGTCTACCTTCTTTGATGGATCTGTTGGCTGTTTATTATCATTGCCAGAGTAATATGATATAGTCGGCACAAAATTAAAACGATCAAATATTTGTTCAAACGCTGAACATACAAGAACTCCAAAATTGCATTCATTTTCAGAGTATTCTGAATCAGATATCTTTTCAATATCCGAAGATTTGATATCAACATATAACTGCTCAAAAAAGTCGCCGGAACAAAACTTTGATTTTATACCGTCTACTGCCTTATTGAACTCAGAAGATATATCGTCATTCTCAATGTCTATCTTTCCTTTCTCAATATTAACGTTACTGAAAATAGCAGGAACTATATATTCAAGAATTACATTGCACATCCATTTGTCCAACAGTTTTTTCTCTGTTGGATTAACAATCTCAGGAAGATTTATGCCTAATCCTCTTAAATATTTGACTGTATTGTCTCTTACCTTTTCCTTGTCAAGTGAAATACCATTATTCTTGTTTCCAAATTGGACATGAGTATCTTTGAATGTAACTTCAAGAAGCTGTCTAAGCCTAGCCATTGATTGAGGCTTGTAAAGATAACTCTTGATTCCATTATCGTTAATTTTTACTTCTTGCTTTGTATAATTAACATTTTGGTTTCCGTATATCCCTTTGGACATATTTTCAAAAGCTTTACTTCTGTTAATTGTCATCATGCTATATCTCCTTGCATTTTCCCGACAATTTATCGGGAATAGTAATCTACAAAAAGCAGAGAGTTGATTAAACTTATTTACAAACTGTATTTGACTGTGGTATCATAATGATGTCGACAAGAACGCATGCGTGAACACACGCTTACAAGGTCCACATTATTTCAGATGCGGACCGAGCGTACATTTCTAAGTTTCGTCTGAAAGGAAATGTACACGATGAATGGAGGCAGCTTTTAACTGTATCTCCTATATAATTGCTGCCTCCATTAAGGAGGCTCAAGAGAATCTTGATAATCAAGCTTATAACAAACAGGCTCAAAGATGTACAGAGAATACATGTAGCTGACCCTGATCATGCAGCGGACGAGATCGTTCCTGGAATCATAAAGAGCGGCGTGCTTTTTTATGACAACAGGACGCCGGTCATCAAGATGCCATTGCATTATCAGCGTATAAAATCTGCTGACGAGGAGGCGCTTATATTCAATTTGCTCGACGATAAGTCGCAGAGAATGGTGCCTTTCAAAGAGATCAAAGAAGCTACAAAACGTCTCTGTTACATTCCAGATCTTCAGGTTGATTTGACGGACGAATTCTGGAAGGGTCAGATGCTTGTAAATCTGACACACGGAGTATACATCATGAAGCAGGAAATAGTTCCTGTACGTAATGAATACAAGTTCGATTACTTCATAAACATCAGATACAAGCAAAAATGCACCTTGGAAGATGCGCCTACGTTTAAGCACTATATCGAAACAAGCGTAGGAATGGAGCAGTATGAGTGCCTCATGAGAGTCCTCGGGTACAGTATCAGCAGCCTTACCAAGGGACGCAAGGCCTTCGACTTTTACGGAATAGGACGCACGGGTAAAAGTACGATACTCAATGTCCTTGAAGCCGTAATAGGTGGAGATCTGGTATCTCACGAACCGTTTCACACCATGTCTGGAGAGAGAGCAAAAGCTCACTACGAAGGCAAGCGTGTAAACATCAGCAGAGAAACCAGCACCAAGCCTAACAAAAACGAGGAGAGCTTCAAGTCTCTAATCAGCTGTGAGTACACTACAGGTTCTGAGAAGTACGAGAAGCAGAAAGACTTTGTTGCTACTCTGAGCTTTGTCTTTGCAGGCAATTCCGACATTGACTTCACATTCACTGATGATGCGATCCTAGACAGACTGGTCTACATTATCTTCAATCGCACAATCCCCGAAGATGAGATAGACCTTGATCTGGAGGAGAAACTGCTCGGAGAGAAGGATGTAATCTTCTCGCTTGCTCTTGATAGTCTTAAAGGACTTATCGAGGACAAGTATGACTTCAAGATGGCACCTATCGCCGAGGAACACATCAAGCACCGCAGATACCTCATCCATAGCGCTGAGAGTTTCCTTGCTGAAAAGTGTGAACTCTCTGAGGGCGGTAAGGTATCCAAGGTCGCACTCTATGCGGCGTATATGGCTTTCTGTAAAGCTAATGCGCTGAAACCGGAGGGCCGAAATAGATTCTACGATAAGGTGCGCAACTATAGTTCATCTATCGCTGACGGCAGAGCTCCTGACAGTGCTGGAAACAGCGTACAGGGCTTCCACGGAATCTATCTCATCGGAGGAGAGAATCAGATAACTGATGAAGAATCCGATGAATAAAAACAACATCTATGTCCTGGGGCTTCGGCCCCGGGATGTAGAATTATTCGGCTGCACCAGAAGGTGTGGGAGTAGGCATATTATGTGGGAAGGACCGTTACAAGATTATGAGCCGTACCCACACTATGAAAGGAGGCCATTACAATGGCTGATAATAATAAAATGGATGCAGAGATCAAAATTCGCTGTTTCCTTGAAGAAAAAGGATTACTCAAAAAGAGTGCTGATGAAGTCGGTCTCAGTATGAGTGACTTTATTCGCTCACTTATATTTGGCAAAGAAAAACTCGTGCTTCTCTCGGAAGGCTCAGAGATAGCAAAGGCACTTTTCCTTATTCACACTGACCTCACATATTTTCGCAACAACGGAGGCATTCCTGACGAGTCGTTAAGAGCTATAACAGAGGCTCTTAACGATGTATCAACACAGCTTAATGCCGTCTCTGAAAAGCTGACAGATATCCACGCTGATAGTGAGGAGGCTAATTCAGATGAGTAAGCTTAAAGCATTTGCTGCCGTCCTCAAGTTCATCAACGGGGCAAACAACGCACCTGATTCATTGAGAGCAATTTGTGACTACACCACAGATACGGCTAAAACCAATGGCGGTACGCTTGTAGCCACACAGGGGTGTTCCCTTGAACATCCTGTCGATGATATGCTGACAAACAAACGTCTGCACAACAAAACTCACGGCAAGCAGTATGAACATTTCGTGCTTGCTCCATGTCCTAATGGATCGGACAAGTCTCCTGAAGATGTGCTTAAAGCAATTCAGGAAATCGTGGCTACAGTTTTTCCCGAGAATATGGCGGTTATATCTGTCCACACAGACACCAATTATTTTCATGGCCATGTGGTATATGATGCCGTGAATCCTGTGACAGGACGCAAGACTTCTCAGGGTCCCGCCGACCTTAACAGGATAAAGCAGAAAGCGAATAACATACTTGTGAAGCATGGCTTTAAGATGATCACAGCCAGTGCCAACGACTTTGTTGACTACACTGATTACTCTAAGGAAGAAGGTTTTGACTTTCTTGAACTTGACGAATCACAGTTCATTACAGAGCCTGATATTGAAGAAATATCCGCATTTACAGGCTCAGTGAGCCTTGCAAACACATCAGATCTTTTCAGTGGCTGGGATTATCCCAGCTGCGATAATAACATGTATTATGGAGGTAATGCTTTGAATAGTTTAAACTACACACCCTATATGCCTCAGACACAGGCTATGCCTACTTCAACTCCTAAATATGAGGCAATACCATCAACGGTATCCACAACACAGCAGGTGCAGGAACTCCCTGTATCCGCTCCCACATCACTCCCAACAGTACAGCCTGCGCAGGAAATAGCTGTTCCCGTTACCACAACAGAGACTGTTCCTGCTACAGTTGAAACAGCAATTAATTGCTATCCCAACACTAACGTGTTGACTGGACCGACATTCCGTATCAAGGGTACACCTGCTGCTAATTTTGCAGGCCTTAACGAGCTGGTTGAGCAAACTACTGCATACGCACAGGAGCATCAGCGTGAAGCGGCTAACCTTGCGCTTGCCATGCAGCAGTACGGACAGCAGACAGGCTATCCGTCGAATGTGGCGGTCTATGCAGGTCCTATCTTCGATATTGATCTGACATGCGGTTTGTATCCGCCGCTTCCGGATTATTATGAGAATGAGTTATAAGATCATGGTGCGCCTTCGGGGCGCTTCCCCGATTCAATTATATAACACTTCAATCCTAACGTCAAGTGAAAGGAGAATTATTATGACAGATTCAGCAACGGAGATTATTTGTCGTCATTGCCGTTTAGGTAAAGGCGGATTAGAATTAGATGCAAAAATGTACTTAAAGAGAGGAAAGAAAACACTAAAAGAGTTAACAGAAGAATTTTGGGTTTTAGAAGTGATTCGCTGTGCCGATTCAAGTGAAGACTTCAAATTTGTAAAGATTATTTATTCAGTACTCTGCGGCGATTTATATATGTCCGTTATGCCGTTTAGGGCGTTCCTGAATTGTCGGTTCGATAAATACTGCAAACATATCAAACGCTTCCCACA
This sequence comes from uncultured Clostridia bacterium, assembly GCA_947307175.1. GTDB lineage: Bacteria > Bacillota > Clostridia > Oscillospirales > Ruminococcaceae > Hominimerdicola. The sequence continues at coordinate 2,255 of CAMZIK010000109.1, read as the reverse complement.
GTGTAGTGACAACGATTTTAATAGAATCTTTGATTACGCAGTAAAGTTTGCAACCTATAAAGACGAAAAACTGAGCATTGATGAGATTGGCAGACTCGAAGATAGTTTGGGAACTTCTTCAATACCATATTAAAGTAGCTGTTGTTACTCATAATATGTAATCAATATAAATTACATATTACAATCAGGGAAGCTCGCACCTTGACACGATGAAGCAGGCGAATATGAAAAGCTTCTGCCGTCCCGGCAAGTCCGAGGACAGAGTGGCTCAGAAACTGGGATTTCGTGATGCTATCGATGCCGGATTCTACAAGTTCAATGCAGGAGATGAGATACTTGAATTTGACGGATACAACAAGGAGACCGGTGAGAATGAGGCTCTGACCATCAAGGGCAGGGCTGTCAACTTCGTCGAAACTCCGTTGTACGAGAAATTCAAGGAGCTTTACGGTTGTTAATTTCGGCGGCGCCCGTTGAGGGCGCACCGCTTCACACATTTATTATATTAAATTAGCCGGAGCAGGTCAATAGTACCGCCGCTAAATATAAGGAGGAATTTTTATGACAATGGAAAGAAAAGCAGAGCTTGCTAAACAGCTTGTTGCAATCATTTTTGAACTTACATCAGCCGGAGAGGTACCGGTTGATGTCATGCCTGAACAGCAGCACAATAAACCTGTTGAGATGCTTACACTCAAGGAAAGCTTAGATGTTATCCCAGGTTTATCAATGCATACACTTCGCCAGTTGGTTCTTCAGGGCAAAATTAAGAGTGTGCGTTGTGGTGCGGGCGTTCGCGGAAAGATTCTTGTAGCCAAGAATGATCTCTTAAGCTACTTTGAATCATAAAATAACGTGACCTGCCGAAAGGCAGGTCATATTTCTTTATGGAGGGAAATATATGGCTACTATACAAAAGCGCGGTAAGAGCTACACTATCCGTGTGAGCTGCGGCTATGATGTATATGGTGGACACAAGGAACAGTCCATGACCTGGACACCGGATGAGGGTATGTCCCAGCGACAGATTGAAAAGGAGCTTAACCGTCAGGCAGTTATGTTTGAGGAAGCTGTCAATCATGGCTACAAGGCTTCGGCTATGAAGTTTCAGGAGCTTGCGGAGGAATGGTTCGAGAGCTATGCAAAGAACTCGCTCCGAAGCACGACTTACGAACGTATGCTCCAGCTCACGCACCGTGTATATCCTGCTATCGGTCATCTGCGTATCGACAAGATCACAGCAAGGCAGTTGCAGGCGTTTGTGAACTCCCTTGCCAAAGAGGGGGCAAACGAAAAGACCGGCAAGCCCCTTGCACCGAAAACGATCCGTCACAACCTGAGCTTTATCTCAGACGTATTCAGCTATGCGGTCCGTATGGACTTGGTATCGGACAATCCTTGCAGGAAAGTTACGATACCGAAAGGCGAAGTCAAGGAGAAACAGATATATTCACAGGAAGAAATGGCTCATCTGCTTACAGCTATTCATGGCGAGCCGCTGAAGTATAAAGCCTTCTTCTTTCTGATTGCTTACAGTGGCTTCCGAAGGAGCGAAATGCTCGGTCTTGAGTGGAAAGATATCGACTTCGAGAACAATATCATTACCATCAAACGCACCTCGAATTATACCGCAGAGCGTGGTATATATACCGACACCACAAAAACAAAACGCTCTCAGCGAGTTTTGAAAATATCTCCGTATATAATGGAGATACTGAAAGAATACAAGCTGGAGCAGGACGAAGAAGCTCTCCGTATCGGAGACAAGTGGGTTGAGAGTGACAGGCTCTTTGTAAAATGGAACGGCGAGCCTATGAACAATCAGACGCCCTACGGCTGGTTGAAAGAGTTCTGCGAGAAGAATGACATGCCTTTTTACGGTATACATAGTTTCAGACACTTTGCGGCAAGTTCGCTTATTTCAGCAGGTCTTGATGTTACAACAGTTTCAGGCGCATTAGGTCACTGTAATTCGGGAACAACTTTGAATGTATACTCACATATGTTTCAGAATGCACAGGCAAGAGTATCGGAAGCAATGGACAAAGCGTTCGCATTTCTGCCGCAGGAGGAAAAAACAGACTCGGAATAAGGCTATGAAGGTAGAGTATAAGGGTAAGCTCGCTGTCATCTGACAAAACAGACAGCGAGCTTATTCTATGCAATAAAAGCTGAATGAATATTATTCATTATTATGCATAAGAGATAATGTAAAAAAGCGAGGCTTATACGCTGAAAAATTTGCGTAGCGTACA
>CAMZIK010000108.1 GCA_947307175.1 uncultured Clostridia bacterium | reverse complement strand
GTGTGGGTCAGCTTGTCGGAACTACCGCTTCGGAGAGACTTGGCGTTCCTTTCGGTATCGTTGACCTCTCGCTCGCTCCGACACCTGCTGTGGGCGACTCTGTTGCTCATATCCTTGAAGAGATCGGCCTTGAAAGATGCGGAACTCACGGAACAACGGCTTGCCTTGCTCTGCTCAACGATGCAGTCAAGAAAGGCGGCGTAATGGCTTGTTCGAGAATAGGCGGACTTTCGGGTGCGTTTATCCCTGTCTCCGAGGACGCAGGTATGATAGATGCTGCCAAGAGTGGTGCGCTGTGCATCGAAAAGCTCGAGGCTATGACCGCAGTATGCTCGGTCGGACTTGATATGATATGTATCCCCGGTGATACTCCGGCTGATACTATTTCTGCGATAATTGCTGACGAAGCAGCTATCGGTATGGTAAACTGCAAGACTACGGCTGTGCGTGTTATACCTGCTATTGGCAAGGACGTCGGAGAGGAGCTTGACTGGGGCGGACTGTTCGGAAGAGCGCCTGTAATGCCTCTGAAGAAAGAGTCTCCGAGCAAGTTCATCAACAGAGGCGGTCAGATACCCGCACCGCTGCATTCACTTAAAAACTAATATCAATGAAAGAAGGTACTGCTATGAATAAGCCTGCAGTTATGGCATCAATAGTTCTGTATTCTATTGTTTCTGTTGTCTGGCTGGTTTTTGCCACCTTTTTCATAGCGGAACGCTTTATGATTGATAATACGCAGTTCAATAAGTTCGAGTATGATGCAGCTGTAGAACGTTTTCCGTATGGAATAATTATGCTTGTTTTATGGATCGTTAGTTTCGTTTTGCTTCATATTTTTATGAATAAGGCGAAAAAGAATAAAAAGATTTAGTTTATATATTCGCAGGGGAAACTCTGCGAATAGTTGTTTATACGCACGAAAGGAACGCAGTAAAATGATATTGAGTATTAACACCAATTACACCAAGACAACGCCGTTTGAGGAGCGTATAAGGCTTATCAAAAATGCGGGTTTCAAAAGCGTTATTATGTTCTGGAACGGAAGTGACGTTTTCCAGGACGAGCTTATGTGCGTGAAGGAAAATGGCTTGCGCATTGAAAGCGTTCATGCGCCATTTCATATGATGAACAACCTCTGGACGGACACTGACCCGATGCAGAGCCTTATAAAGCTACACGGTGCGATAGATTCGTGCCACAACTTTGCGATAAAAACGCTTGTCGTTCACCCGACCGATACAACGACACCTCCGCCTGTTAGTGAGTGTGGAAAGACGTATTTCAAGGGTCTGATAAGATATGCCAAGAGCCTGAACGTTGATCTTGCATTTGAGAATATCGAGCGCCCCGAGTATCTTGACACTATCTTTGGTGAGTGCGATGATACGAACGTTAAGCTTTGCTATGACCTCGGTCACGAAAACTGTTTTTCAAAAGGCAGCGATGTGCTTAGTCAGTACGGCAGCAGACTTAAAACGCTGCATATACACGATAATGATGGAATTACCGACCAGCACGCTATCCCGTTTGACGGCAACATTGATATGCATAAATTTATCTCAAAGCTGAATGAGCTTGAATACTATGGCATTATTTCACTTGAAGTGATGATGGACAGGTCTGACCTTTATAACGACCTGACAGATGAGCAGTTCCTTGCAAAAGCTTTTGAAGCAGGCAAGAAGTTGTTTGAGATGAGACAGGGGTGATAGGGTGAATTTAAAAGGACTTATCGACTGTCACACTCATTGTAAGTTTTCTCCTGACGGGCAGGATGAGCCCGTACAGCTCGCACAAAAAGCAATAGAGCTTGGCTTGACAGCCTGGGCGCTGACCGATCACTGCGAGTGCAATACATGGTATGGACCTGAGCATTACGGCATTGACAGTAAGACAGCCGACAGTGACGATATACTAATGTATAACTGTCGTAAATTCCACAGCGAAAGCATTGAGCCTGTTAGAGAGCTTAAAGAGCAATTAAGCGGACAGATCGAGTTTATAAACGGTATTGAACTCGGGCAGCCGCTTCAGGCTCCTGATGTTGCCAATGAACTGATCGTTGATAATGAACTTGACTTTGTGATCGGCTCGCTCCATAACAATGCAGATGAGCCTGATTTCTATTTTTTGCAGTATGATAAAATGCAGCTGCATGAGATATACAAGCTGCTTGACGATTATTTTTCTCAGGTGCTTGAAATGTGTATCTGGGGCAGATTTGACGTGCTTGGGCATCTGACCTATCCTTTGAGGTATATCTGCGGTAAATACGGTATAAGCATTGATATGGAAAGATACCGTGATAAATGTGCAGAGATATTTGAGATCCTCATCAAAAACGGAAAAGGTATTGAGATCAACACTTCAAGTCTGTTCACTGATTATAAAGCAACAATGCCTGATAAAGATCTTGTTATGCTCTATAAGGAACTTGGCGGAGAGATGATCTCTCTTGGTTCTGATGCGCACTGCGCAGAGAACTTAGGGCAGGGAATAGAGATTGGAGCAGAGCTGGCACGGAAATGCGGCTTTAAATATTGTGTTTATTTCAAAAAACACATACCTGTATATGTGAAGCTTTAAGACAACAAAAATACAGCCATACAGATGATTATCTCTGTATGGCTGTTTGTTATTATTGTATCAGTTTAAGCTGCTGCAGCTGCTGCCTGATAAGCAACAGTAGGAGTAACTACTCCTGTGCCGCCAAGAACACAAAGCTTTTTGATTCCGTTTTTCTTTTTATAATCAGTAAGTGTCTTTTGCTGTATTTCGGTCACCTTGTTTGCAACCAGAATGATAGGTGATTTTGTGCTTGCTGCCAGAACTCCGCCTGCGAGTGCGTCAGGGAAATTCAGACCTGTAACGATACAAGGCTGAGTACCTTTAAGATCAAGGTCAAACCAGTAGTTGACCAATTTGCAGGTCTCGTATCTGTCAGCTCCGTAGAGTCTTCTTACATAGTAAACTTTAGTACTCTTTAGGTTTGTTTCTGCTTTTTCACTGATAAGCTTTGGACCTCCGAGAACGTAAGCAAAAACATTGTACTTGAGAGAATTAAGGTAGCTCTTTATGCTTTTATCAAGTGTTCCTTTTGCATTGATGTAGAAGATCGGTGCACCCTTGACAGCAGCAATATTGCTTATCGAGAGAGCATCAGCAAATCCGTCTGAATATACAAAGAATGCGTAAGATGGCTGTTTGCCTGTTGCTTTCTGGAGTCTCTTTGCGATCTTTGCTGATGTTTCATAGCATGTCGAGCCCTTGATCCTTTCAACGTTTTTCTTAGCAATTCCAGCCTTTGAGAGCTGAGTCTCAACTGTTGTCGGAACAGCGCCGTTTGTGCTGAGGATTATAGCCTTCTTAGCGCCTCTTCTCTTGATCTCGCTGATTGTCTTGGTATCAAGACCCTTTGCGGATGAAAGAAGTATAGGAGCGTTGAGTGCATGAGCGAGAGGAACACCTGCGAGAGCATCGTGGTAATCCATACCTGATGCTATAACAACATAGCTGCTCTTTTTAGTCAGTGCCTTTGAGATCGAAACTGCTGTTGCAAAACGGTCGTTTCCAGCATATCTTTTGATGCTTGGAGCGCTCTTTGGAACTGTAAGAGTTTTGATCGTAATAGTGTTTGGCTTATCAGATGTAAGAGTTTTGCCGTTATAAACGTAGTATGTCTTGAATGCGAACTTGTATGTTGTGCCTGGCTTGAGGTTTTCAAAAGTATACTTTGTTGCATTCTTGTCAAGCTTAGCTACCTGTACATAAGCTTTCTTGGAATTGTTGTACTGGAGAACATAGATTCCTGAAGCAACTGATGGAGCATCCCATGTGAATTTTGCACTTGCATAGGAGACCTCAGCTTTAGTAAAGTTTGCGAGAGTTTTTGTGAAATCGCCCTTGCTTACTTTATATTTTTCTCTTGTGCCGTTGTAGTCGCCTGAAGGAACTGTCGGCAGGTCATAAAGGAAGTCAAGATACTTTGTATCCTTGGTATAGGCTACATGGGTAGGTGAAGTTTCCACAAAGGCTTTTGTTCCCTTTGCAAAGTATTTGTTGGAATTAGTATTCTGGTTCCATGTTGTATCAACATAATAGTACTTGCCGTTGTCGAACTTGACCATGTTCCAGGCATGTCCGCCGCCGCCGCCTTGACCGATAACATAAATGTTTTCAACATTTATGTAGTTAAGAAGAAGCTGGTATACTTTTGCAAATGCCTCGCAAACGCCCTTTTTATACTTGATAGGACCGATTATGTTGTGAGCATAGTTTGCCTGAGAAGCAAAACCGTTGTCCAGTGCGTATTCATAGTTATCACGAATATAGTTGTTGAATGTGAGTGCTTTATAGTAGTTGGTATAGTTGCTCTTTACCATGCCGCTCATTTTCTTTGTGTAAGAAATTATAGAGTCTTGAAGTGATTTTCTTGTGCTCTTTGAAGCATACTCCGTAGGAACGAGAGGCCAGAGTTCTCCTCCGTAGGAATATGAAACAGCTGTCGGAAGGAAGTAGAATGACGGATTGTCATGTTTAACAACCGAGTATGTAGATATTGCTTCTTCAGCAGTAAGATCATATTTTTTAAAGTTTAATTTACTAATTATGTAGTATGTCTTACTGTTAATTGTACGGATCGTTGATGAGCGGTCTATTGTCTGGTTCCAGAACTTTACACACATCTGATACACATCATTGTAGAACTGCTGACGCTTTGCGCCTTTGCTTACTTTAGCAAGGAAATTATAACCGTATTTTGTTCCTGTGCTTGTAACAAAGCTGTTACTAACAGCGTTGATGTCGGAAGTTACCGAATTGAATGTTGGTACATCTTTGACTAATGAATCGTCGATCAGCTCGACTGTTCCAAGATCACTCTGCGAAATGATCTTTCCGACGATCTCATCTTCACTGCTTTGTGAAACAACGACCTGTTCGTCAGCAGGTGCTGCCGAAACTGCATTGCTTATCGGAATAGATCCGAGCAGTGAGAAGGAGAGCATAAAACTTGTAAGCAGACTTAATAGCTTTTTTTTCATTTCTCATTCCCCATTCTTTTTTATTATTTTGTATAGCTGCCTGCCTATACGTTTTTATTCTATCATTATTTCAAAGCTGTGTCAACAGGTTTGGGCCTTTTATAAGGTAAAAAATCAATTAATATTTATTAATTTTGCTGCTGTAAATAAAATAATACAATTTCTTATCTGGAAGTTTATTGATCCTTGCAAATGCTATAAAAGCGGTAATTATGTATTTATACTTTGAACGATTTTTGTTGTTGACAAAAGAAACTAAAAGTAATATAATATAATGGTATGATTGTAAATTGAAATAAAGTGAAACGAGGAAATACAGATGCAGCTGCAGGATACGGAAATTGAATATGCAAAAGCAAAACTGAAAGATTTTTCCGTAGATTATCTGCAAAGCTGCGGGCATTCTCCCCTTGCCTTTATTCATTCTTTTGGCTGCCAGCAAAACGTAAGTGACGGTGAAAAGCTCAAAGGAAAACTTGCTGATATTGGATTCGGATTTACCGATGAATATACAAAAGCCGATCTTATCATATTCAACACCTGTGCTGTAAGAGAGAATGCTGAGGATAAAGTTTTCGGGACTATCGGTGATCTGAAGCATTTTAAGGAGCAGAATCCTGATACTGTCATAGCTGTCTGCGGCTGTATGGCGCAGCAGAAGCATATTGCCGAAAAGATCAAGGAGACTTACAAACAAGTTGATCTTGTTTTCGGAACATTTGCCTATAACGAGTTTTATCAGATGCTCTGGTATGTTATCTCAAATAAAAAACGCTTGTTCAACATTTCTGAAAACAGCACGGAGATAAGTGAAGATTTCAAGCAGCTCAGAGACGACAAGCTCAAAGCTTTTGTTCCTATAATGTATGGCTGCAATAACTTCTGCACATATTGTATCGTTCCGTATGTACGAGGCAGAGAGCGCAGCAGAAAGCCTGAGGCGGTCGTTGATGAGGTAAAAAGGCTTGTCGAGGACGGCTATAAAGAAATAACCCTGCTCGGTCAGAATGTTAATTCTTACAGTTATGGTTTTGCTGAGCTTTTAAAGAATATAGACAGTATTCCAGGCAAGTTCAGGATAAGGTTTATGTCAAGTCATCCGAAAGATGCGAGCAAAGAGCTTATAGATACTATACTTGGAAGCGAAAAGGTCTGCAAATGCCTGCATCTTCCTGTTCAGTCCGGCTGTGACAGGATTCTTGCAGCGATGAACAGGCGCTATACAAAAGCGCAGTATCTTGAAATCATAAACTATGCGAGGGAAAAATCTCCCGATTTTTCGTTCTCTACTGATCTTATCGTTGGCTTCCCTGGAGAGACTTATGAGGAATTCTGCGAAACGAAAGAACTTATAAAACAGGTAAAGTACGATAATATCTACTCTTTTGTATATTCACGCAGAAGCGGCACTAAAGCGGCAGAACTTGAAGACAATATCAGTGATAAGCAGAAAGGCTTGTGGCTGAGAGAGCTATTGCTCGAACAAAGAGAGGTATCTTCACAGTGGCTCTCACGTTTTGTAGGAAAGACTGTTGAAGTGCTTGCCGATGGCGAGGGAAGAACGGGCGAAGGATATATTACAGGCAAGACAGATGAGGGTATAATCGTAGAGTTTGAGGGAGAAAAAAAGCTTATTGGCGAATTCATACAGGTCCGTATAACCAAAGCCATGAACTGGGCTTTGGCAGGCGAGCTTGTTGAAGATAAATAATAAATGTAAGGAGAATAATAATGACAGTTATTGAAATGGCAAGAGAACTTGGAAAAGTTCTTCAGGAAGACGAAAAATACAAGAGGTATATGAAAGCCTGCGAGGTAAATGATACCGATACAGAGATCCAGAAGGCTATTGGTGAGTTCAACCTTAAAAGAGCAGAACTGAGCAAGGAAATGAAAGAGCCTGACAAGAATGCCGACAAGCTTACCGAGCTTGATAAGGAGATCAGGGAAATGTATGACAACATTATGGCTATGCCTAAAATGATAGAATTCAACGAGGCAAAGGCTGATATGGACAAGCTCCTTGACTCAATCAACTTTATCGTATCAATGGCAGCGAACGGTGAAGATCCGGCTACCTGCCCTGAGCAGCCGCCTCACTCTTGCGGCGGAAGCTGCAGCACATGCGGAGGCTGTCACTAAGCAAAAAAACTATTGATCGTCAGGAGTGAGATAAGTGCTTATCAAGGATGTTGATGTATCTAAGCTTTCGCCTATGATGCAGCAGTATTTTGAAGTCAAGAAAAAGTATAAGAACCATATCCTGTTTTATAGGTTAGGTGACTTTTACGAGATGTTTTTTGATGACGCAATAACTGCGTCCAGAGAGCTTGAACTCACTCTGACTGGTCGTGACTGCGGACTTGAGGAGCGTGCGCCGATGTGCGGCGTGCCTCATCATGCCTGCGATTTGTACATTAAAAAGCTTATAGAAAAAGGTTATATGGTCGCTATCTGCGAGCAGACCATGGATCCTTCGCAGTGCAAAGGCATCGTTCCGAGAGAAGTAATAAGGGTAGTAACTCCGGGAACTCTTATCGAGAGCAGTATGCTCGACGAGACCTCAAACAACTACATTTGTTCGTTCTATTCGCAGGATAAGCAGAGCGCTCTTTGCTTTGCGGATATTTCGACGGGTGAAGTGCATTTGTTTGAGTTTTCGGGAAAACAGATGACAAATGAGGCTATTAATGAGCTTTCGAGGTTTGAACCGTCCGAGGTGCTTATTAATGATGCCTTTTTGTCTGATAAGGAGCTTTCTAGGTTTATCCGTGAAAAGCTCGATACATCGGTCCAGCTGCTTGATGAAGCGGATTTTTCCGTCAAGTATCATACAGATGACGTTCTCAGACAATTCAGCGTAAACAGTCTTGGTGAGATCGGGATCGACCCTGAAAAAGTCAGTGCAAAGGCTGTATGCGGTCTTTTTGCGTATATCCATGAGACTCAGAAAGCTCTTGTCGGCAGATTTTCAGGTATCACAAGACATGATGTTGACCCTGTAATGACGATAGGCTTTACAGCAAGACGAAACCTTGAACTTACGGAAACTCTTCGCAATAAAGAGAAAAAAGGCTCGCTCTTGTGGGTCATCGATTCGACAAAGACTTCAATGGGCAAGAGAATGCTCAAATCCTGGCTCGAACAGCCGCTTATCAATCCTGCAAAGATCCTTAACAGGCTAAATGCGGTAGAACAGTTCGTTGAAAACCCCGTTATGCTTGGCGAGATCAAGGAAATACTTAACGGCATCTATGACCTTGAAAGACTTATGACAAGGGTGATGTATAAAACTGCCTCGCCAAGAGACCTTAAATCGCTTTCTCTTACTGCTCTGAAGCTTCCTTTGCTGAAAGAAATGCTCAGGGAGTTTGATGCAAGGCTCATAGCAGAGTGTGAAAGCAAAATATCGACACTTGAAGCCGTATCAAACCTTATTGAGAATGCTATCGTCGATGAGCCGCCCGTCAATGTCAAGGACGGCGGAGTTATAAAAGACGGATTCAATGAACAGCTTGACGGACTCAGAAATATCCGCTCTGGCGGAAAAGACATTATTGAAGACATCTGTGAGCGTGAAAAGGAAAAGACAGGCATTAAGAACCTGAAAATAGGCTATAACAGAGTTTTTGGTTATTATATCGAAGTTACCAAGTCGTTCTATGACCTTGTTCCGCAGACTTATATCAGAAAGCAGACCCTTGCAAACTGCGAGAGATTTATAACAGAAGAGCTGAAAGTTGCCGAAAATACTATCCTTGGTGCAAGCGATAAGATAATAACACTTGAACAGGATATTTTTACGGAGATACGTGATTTTGTTGCAACGCAGCTCAGACTTGTTCAGGAGACAGCTTCAGCCGTTGCACAGATCGATGTTCTGTGTTCATTTGCAAGTGTTGCCGTCAATAATAACTATACAAAGCCTGAGATCGCGATCGACGGTATTATAGACATCAAAAACGGTAGACACCCTGTTGTCGAGCTTATGCAGAAGGACGAAGTCTTCGTTCCCAATAATACATATCTTGACCTTACAGGAAACCGTATGGCTGTCATTACAGGTCCTAATATGTCGGGTAAATCGACTTATATGAGACAGGTCGCACTCATCACGCTTATGGCGCAGATAGGCTGTTTTGTTCCTGCCGACTATGCGAAGGTCTCAGTCGTTGACCAGATATTCACAAGGATCGGCGCTTCTGACGACCTTACTGCAGGACAGTCAACATTTATGGTCGAGATGGCAGAGGTTGCTGATATAGTCAAGCATGCCACCAAAAACAGCCTTGTCATTCTTGATGAGGTCGGCAGAGGAACATCTACATTTGACGGAATATCAATAGCAAGAGCAGTTTCCGAGTATATTTCAACATCACGTTCGCTTGGCTGCAAAACGCTCTTTGCAACGCATTATCATGAGCTTATCAGCCTTGAAGATGAGCTTGTCGGTGTCAGAAACTTTTCAGTCGCTGTAAAAAGGCAGGGCGATACGATAAAGTTCCTGCGAAAAATAGTTCCTGGCGGCGTTGACGAGAGCTATGGAATAGAAGTTGCCAAGCTTGCAGGCCTGCCTGATAAGATAATCACAAGGGCAAAGTCACTGCTTTCCGAGCTTGAAGCCGAAAACAAAAAAGCAA
>CAMZIK010000107.1 GCA_947307175.1 uncultured Clostridia bacterium | reverse complement strand
TTCAGTACGTTCAAGAACTGACATTTTCATATTCCAGTAACCTCGGGCATTATCAATCGTCATATTCGGTGTCTGTATCTCGGCACCGCATTTTTCGCATTTAACAATAAAGCCTCTGACATCTGGTATCAGTGTTTGCTTTCGACCGTTACAGTAAAAGCAGGGTTTCAATTGTTCTCACCTCCTACTTATCTCCGGGTCGTCGCCGGTTATAACGCTTCCAGACTTCTCTTTTGACATTGTACACGAAATCCTTCTCGGCTTTCTCTTCGCTCAACTCTGCCTTGTTCTGCTCGATTATAGCCTTGTATGCTTTATACTTTTCGCACGAACTATGGCAATGAAGCACACGGTCCGGACAATTCTTACACGCTGTACAGTCCTTGCAGGGCTTTCCGGGGTCAGGCATCACCGTCACCTCCATGAAGCGCAACGCAGAGAAGCACGAACATCACTAAGCCGCCGAAAAAACAGCCTGCTGCAAAATCACTCATTGTCTTCACCGTCCTTTGGTAATTCGGGTAATGGTTGCCAATAGAGTACTTCATCTCTATCCGCACTATCAAACTGTAATCCCCATTCTCCATTATCATCAAGCCAGCCTATTCGTATATCAGGTGTAAAATCTTTGCGAAAAGGCAAATCCAATTTTGCATTTATGATGATTGCAACCAATACGCTTTCTCCAATTTCAGGCAGTCTATCCTCAACACTTATCCACCTATTAACAGGCTGTACGTCTGCAAATGTAGCAAAATCGGTAATTGTATTGCATATATCCGCAACTTCGGAGCAAGCACATCTTTCATAATATGTTTTTCTGTCGGTATTTCTCGGACAGTCTTTACAGTCAATAGCCATATCTAAATGTCTCAACAAAGCTGTCTTACTAATCAAGTCATACTCAGCCATTTTCAGTCCTCCTCATAAAAGTGAAATTCTATTCATATCTCTTGTTGTCAGGAACATATACACACTGAATTATCATATCACAAGGATAGCCGTGTAGTGGACAATATAATTCCGTTCCTCCTTGAAAGTCATCTGCTTCTGTAGACTTAGAACATTTCTTGCAGCGTTCTAATCTCTGTAGCTCCACATCCGTCATTCTGCATCACCGTCCATTCTTGCGCCGCAGTTGTAACAGTAATTTTCTTCAAAGTCAGAATGACACCCACAATTACTACACTTGTACGCTCCGTGTTCTCTATGCGGTGCATTAGAATCCCATATCCACCGCCCATGCTTCACAGGCTGTACGTCTGCGGCTGGCAATTCAGCAACCTTTGATTTAAGTATGTATAAGTTAGTTCTCTCACAAACCAAGAGTAAACGGTTGTTTTGCATATCTTCGATGAGATTATTCACTGCTTCTCTGCTTATATACTCAGCCATGCTCGTTTACCTCCCTGTATCTATGAAATTTTCGATATACTGTGCCTGACGTCTTATCAGCTCCCTCGCTGCTTGTAGCTCTTCAAGCAGCTTAGTCAGTTCACCGAGTTCAAACGTGACAGCGTGTTCGTTCGGGTCGTGGAGCTTTTTCAGGATTTCTTCAAGTGTCATTGTTTGCTTCCTTTCTCCGCATTACAAGCTCAAATTCAGAACTTGCGTATGTGATACTGTGTTCCTCGTTGCCGTCCATGAACTGTGTGAACCAAGTAAACACCGCTGCTATTGCTTCATCCGTAACGTCCGACTTAGTCACCCAACGTCTTTTGTCTTTGGTTAGAGTTCCAGCATAGATGTTCTCAAAGCCGTTGCCTATATGATATTCAGCCATTCTCCCCACCTCCGATCAGAGTGAGGGCTTCGTCAGCGTATCGCCAATCAATGCGACACCAACCCTCTTTTTCAAAAGGGCAATTATTACAACGTCCGTCACAACGTGATGTATACGGCTTTATATACTCAAAACCCTCAACCGCCGCTTTCAGAAGTCGCTTTGCTTCTTTCAGCTCATTGTCATAATGGGCTATCTGTACGCACTCGTTATGATGCTTGTCCTCCAGCTCCGATATCCGGCTTTCAAGCTCCTTGACGTATGCCTGTAATTCCGTTTCTGTGTACCATTTTCCGTTGATGTTCATAGTTTCCTCCTTACTCATACCATTCATCCGGGTCATAGTGACAGGAAGTCCGCTCCCTGTCCTCTTCCCGGTTCTCATATTCGGCAAGCCTGATATACCGCAAGTCCTCTGCGCTCGGTTCAATGCCTGCCTTTCGTAGTCCTTCGATGTTAGACCGCAGGCTTTCTGCGGTCTTTCGGTTAGTTAATCGTGTCATACATACTCCTTCGGCGGCAGTTCAAAGTCCTCTCCGACCTTGCGCCATAAATGGAGGCAGTACGGATGCAGGTTTTTGTATTCGCTCTTCTTCGGATGATACTGCACGACTGTCTCTTCGTCTTCCCAAAACATATCCTTGACCTTGCACATCTCGTCCCATGACGGACAACGGTTAGGATAACTCACGCTGACGTGTTCCCAGCCGCCTCCGAAGCTCCAAACCACCGCCATAGGCTTTCGCTGCGCCGGAAAGTATATTGCGCCACATCCACCGTCATAGCTTGTTTTGAATACTTTCAGGCGGTCAAGCTGTAATATTTCACTTTGTTTCTTCATATTTTCTCCTTATAGATTAAATCGGTTTTTCAAGCTGCTTATTCGCGCCGTATCTTGTGACTTGTTCATTTATTCCGTCCTTTCTGTACTCCGTGGATGAATTCGCGCTCTGACTCAATGTTCAGTTGTAACTTTTGCCACTCGATTCCATAATCTTTTTCAAGGAGTTTCATTGTATCGGTCATTGTAAACTGCTTTCCGAAGACATTAGGCATCGAGAACACAAAGCACATATCATCCCATAGCGACTTGATATACTTCTTTGTTCTGCCTTTCCTGATAAGTGATGTGAATATTCCGCAGAATGCAAAGTATGCCATACTATACGCAGATTCTTCAAAGAACTTGTATTCGTGCTGCAAGTACTCTGTTTCTGCTTCTTTATAGATTTTCTTGCGGCAGACACTACAGTCAGTTATTGCTTTCATTCACTCACCTCGTCTTCTATTAGACCAATATCAATACTTTTAAGTGCTTTATCTCCAGCGCCAAGTATCTGATATACCTTTTGTATGTACATATATCGATCTTCAACTTCTGAAGACTTTATAAACTCGATCAATCCGGCAATTTCCTTGTAGGCATTAGCAAGCAGAGCCTTGAAGCTGCTCTTGTCGATGCTTTCGGCTGACTTATCAGCAACCTTTTGCAATTCTGCAATCCGGGCTTCAAGTTCTGCCTTTTCCTTCCGAGCCTTTTCTTTTGCTTCTTCGGCTTCTTTTTTAAATTCCTCGGCTTCCTTTTTAACTTCTTTTAATTCCTTTTCAGATGCTTTCTGTGCTTTTTTAGCTGCTGCGAGTTCCTTTTCGGCATTGGTGTCCGGGATCTCTCTTATGATTTCCTTCTCGACCTCAACAACAGGAGCGTTTTCGAGCTTTTCCTGAAGCTCTTCATTTTCCTTGATTAGTCCGGCATTCTGATCCTGAAGGAATGAAAGCTGTTCTCCCTGCTCCTTGCACTTATTGAGAAGGTCTTCAAGCTCCTTCGCGGTCAATTGCTGAACGTTCTCCGTTTCCATCACTTCTGCACGGTCTTCCGGGTTGGCAGCTGCCAGAAGTGCAAGCTTTGTTATACCGAGTTGTGCATTTGACTGCACAAACTCCTCTCCGAGCTTCTCGAATACAGATATATACTGATATGCCTGTCGGCGCTTCAGCTGAAATTCTTTCTCAGCGTATTCCTCAAACTCGTTATATCCAAGCTCAGTATAAAGTTTATCGACTTTCATTGTTCTGAGGTCTTTTCCGATTGAACACACCGCATTTACGGCAATTCTACCATTAGCCTTGATGCGTTCGGTGATCTGTACAGCACGGACGCTGTCCGGCAGGGCTTTTTCCTCTACTTCTATAATCTGGTCCATAGTTCCTCCTTATGCAGCAGCTTTGGCTTTCTGCATTTTCTTCCTATTGGCTTTTTGCTTTGCTTTCTTGCGTTCTGCTTTCAGAACATTCAGGTATTCTGTATATCTGCGCTCGAACTCGATGATTTCCTCCGGTTTCGGATTGTTTGCATTGTTGTTCCGATATCCTCTGCACTGGACAATGTGCAGGTCATTTGCTATTTCCATCGTGTAGTATGGTCTTTCCGGGTGACCAAGTGTGCGAAGGAAAGCAATCGTAAGCTTTCCTTCAGCATGACGGTTTGCGTATCCTCCGACGCAATGACTAAGCGCTGCACCTTCATCTGCTATCTCCTTGACCGATCTCGGCAGCCGTAATTCGAGCCCAAGTTCCATATCAATGACTTCAAGCCCCTGACGCTTCTGATTTGATTTTTCAAGCTTGTCGTTTTCTTGCTTATCTCGAATTGCTGCTACTATGTGAGATGTACGTTCGTGCATTGCAAACATATCTCTCGGCATTGAAATAGAATCAGATTTCAGGTCATACTTCAGCTCGATGCACTCGTTGATATAGTCCCGGTAACATATCAGGAAGAAGGTCGAGCCTTGATTATTCATGCGCTTCAAAGTGTAGTCCATGATCTTCTTACGGTCGATGCCGGTCTTCTTCTCGATCTCTTCGATGTATTTATACGAGTTTTTGAATTCTGCAAAGTATTTGATTGTTTCGGCAGGTGTTTTCCCCTTGAAGAAGTGCTTTCGCCAGTCGATATATGCCGGGTAGTATTCTCCGGCAGTATCAATGAAGTAATTCAGTTCCGGTTTATCGAGATGCAGCACCTTTTTCAAGTCGTTGCTTCGCCAGTTGAAGCGAATGGAGCGGAAAGGATTGCCGCCTGCATTATAGTACAGGTTCTGCTCGACATACTTCCGGGCAAGGATAGTCAGACCGCCGTGCAGGAAGTATTCAAGCTGTGGATGCTCCGCGTATCTGCACAGCCACTGGATATACAGTGAGGGGAGTTGTTCCTCGTCCTTGAAAAGATATCTCAAAAAGCTGTGCTGTACAACATCGTGATTTATCAAGTGATAATTGCTGTCGCGTGTGAAGAAGCCGGATGCAAAGTTTGGCTCAATCGGTCGGCTCTTTTTCTTGCTCCAAATGTATTTGTGATCTTCGGTGCTGTAATGCTTCCAGAACTGCTGCGCTTGTCCGGGCTGCAATTCATACCTCGTTACAGTGTACCAGTTTACATCAGGTTCAAGCTCACCGTCCAAGAACGTCACCTCGGCAACAATGCAGGCAATTCTCACGAAATCGCCTTCACCTTCAAACACTGCAAAATTCATTCGGCGATAATAGGTAGAACGACCACGGTCCATCTGTCTGTATTCAACAAGAGCACCGCAGTTGGCACATATACCCTCGCGCTTGTGCTTGTAGCACTTTGGATCGTTCACATTGTCCTCATAGCGAGTGTGGCAGGCTGTACAATAGCAGTCTGTGACCTTTCGACCGGGCTTTGATGTTTCCATATCCCAGAAGTCTATGCTCGGGCTGTGGAAGCCCCTGCGATAGAAGACGAATTTCGGTAAATAATCTTTGATTTCGTCAAGGTAGTTTTCTACATATACAAAATCACTCACTGCTATCACCTCAGAAGTCGAGAAGATCGTCGAGAGAGACCGTCAACGTTTTGCTTTCGTTCTTGTTCTCGTTCTTCGTCATTGTGATAGGCGGAGCGCCGTTGTCTCCGCTGAGATCTATTGTCATAACAACGCTCACCGTCGCAGTTGAGAAGTAGAACTTCACAGCTTTGCGGAAAACGTCTATATCTGATATACTTGTACCGACATCCGAAACAACGTCATTCAGACAACTCTGAAAGTCTGCACCACTCTGCTCGATAGCCTGCTCGAATTCCGGTTCTTGCTCGCAGAAGCTTATCAACGCAGCAGCTGTGGCAGATGCAATAGCTTTCTCTTTCTGTCCTTTTATAGAGCCTGTTGCAAAATATTTCTCACGGTCCATTGACAATTCTCCTTTTCTATGGTATTATTTTGGTGGTATATGATGTTTGCTCCCTTCGGGGAGCTTTTTCTTTATCCGAATAGTGCCTTGATGCAGCGCTCAACGTCCTCAGGAACGTCCGTGAACTCCTCACCGTCAACGCCCACGACTATTGCGGTGCCGAGTATCTGAGTATTGGCAACAGCCGAAGCAATCACGTTGACCGGTAAGCCGAGAAGCAAACCTTCCTCGTTGACGATCATTACGGCTCTATCCCGGACGAGCGTTACCGCTTCGATGTAGCCAGCCACGGATCGCTGAAAAGCTTCAAGAGTGTTCTCGATGTCTATGTTAATGATCTTTCGCATTTCAAGTTTCAGTGCTTTCATCACTTCCGCTCCTTCCTGCGATATAGTCTTCAATTCTGTTGAGCATAACGTCAATCTGTGCAAGCTCTTCAACGATGGTCTCGCGCTGCTTCTCAACTTCTGCCTTCTGCTTCAGCAGCTCAGTAACGCGATTAAAGAGCACTTCAAATGCTTTCGGCACGCTTTCTTCTTCCGGATCAGGTTTCTCCACCGGCGGTCCCGGTATGATCTCCGGCTTCTTGTAGGGCTTTTTCTGACGTTCTTCCTCAGGCTTGTCCTCTTTTTGCTCGGCTTCCTTCTTCAGTTTGGCGCGAAGTCTGTTGAAGTTCCTGCTGTCTATGCCATTCGAGGTAAGTATTCCGATGATACGCTCGACAGGACAGGCATTCAAGTCAGCAAGTATCTTGACCTGCGCTCCTTTATCCTTCGCCTGCTTATATCGAACGACTATCTCATCATTCGCCATTGCTAATGCCATTATCTGTTCACCGCCTTCCATAGGGCATCACGGTTGTCCGACTTCAAGCGCCTGCGGTATACTTCCGCATAAGCTCGCTGCCGGTACATCTCCCTGCGTTTTAACCTGCGTTTCTCGCTATCGCTTGCAATACAGCGCCGGAATATGTGCATCATGACCGCGATTGCAACTATGTCCGCAAGGAATAAAATATCAAGAAATGTGTTCATTTTGTTCTCCTTTCTGTGCAGTTGACTGCACAATTGCCTTTTTTTCTAATTTTTGAAGGATATATCCCTCAAACTCTTTCCTTTGTGCATCGGAGAGTATTCGTTCTCCGACTTTTTCCTTGTAGCGTTCATACAACGGACGTATCTTCGGATGAGAAATGTTGATCTGATAGCCGTATTTGTTCGGCTTTGCGAAGATGCTTTCCTCCTCCCGGCACATTCCGAGCTTCTGAGCGTCCTCCCATGACATCTTCTTACCCATTGGGTTCTCCTGTCCAGTAATTGAATCCGTTGTCTGCGAGTGCTCTGCGGAGCTGTAACTCAATCGGTCTGAATGCCTGAGAGAAGAAAGCGTTCATTCCCTCGATAGCGTTCCCAAACTCGGCTGTATGCTCCATTGTTATGACCTTTGCTTTGCCTTTGGTCTCGTCACACTCGAATGCAACGTCTTTCAGCTTGTAGCGTATCATTGTTCCACCTCTTTCATCCAACTGTAACTTTTCCGAGTAGTAGAGTGCTCATGTCCACACGGCAGTATGTCGATATGACGTGGAAATCATCATAGCTGAACAGTCTCCACGGTTCACGCATACGGTTCGTCCATGTGTTCTTGTTGATGCCGAGCGCCGAAGCCAGTGCCGAGGCGCTGTGTATCTTCTGTAAAATTTTGAGATTTTCAAGCAGCCTTCTGTGGTCTTTCAGCGTTTCGGTCATTTCTTACTCCTCCTTCATCAGTTCCTCGATAGATATACCAAGAAGTTCAGCGAGCTTGAACGCATATACTATATCCGGCTTAGTCTCTCCTGATTCGTAGCAGCTGAGCGCAGGCTGTGATATACCTATCAGATTTGCCATTTCCACCTGTGTTAAACCCTTTTTAAGACGGTATTCCTTTACTCTGTCTTTGATTTTCACGGATTATTTACACCTCCTTAATAGTTTATAATTAGAATTATATTGACACGTTAAAAAAATAAGGTTATAATAGAGATATGCCACCTAGGCAAGCGCAAAGGGTGACAAAACGCTTGCCTGCTCCAACGTCCGCCAAGATATTGATGCAATGGCATACAGTTATCGTAGAGCCTTACATACTGGAACTATCAGCATTTCTCCACAATGTCTATCGCTTTACAATAAAGTGAAACTGTATCATCAATGCACAGGCGCAGGATATCCTTCATCTGCAAGCTCCTTTTTACCAGCTCCGCTTCCAAATCATCACCGCTATACAATGAATGTGCGACTATATCGGCGATTGCTGCTGATATACTGCTTGATAATTCAGAAATGTTCTGAATAAAGCGTTCATCGTTAGTCATTTTTCTCACCTCCAATGAAAGGGGTTGATACAATGAAGAAAAGCAATTTTGAATTTGAGACTGACGAACTCTCAAATTTTGTGGTAGAGCACAAAATTTGTTCAAAGCTCGGTCTGGTCTCACCTTCAGGCTCTAACTTCTCTCGGCTGAATGAAAACGCCGAAAAAGAGCTGAGAATTTCAGCGGCAAATGGTTCTGTTACCTGTTGGGCACAGGTAACTAAAGGAACAACAAGGGAATATACTGTTTCTGTCTATTGCATTGATGTTACTAAACATAAGGATTTTTAGGCTCTGTTGTATAACCTTTACTATATTATAATTAGAATATTCTAATTTGTCAATACGATAATTAGAAATTTCTAATGTTTGTATAGTGACACATATTTCAACATTGATTTTATTACAATTTATACACATTTTAGAAAGGAGTGTATTTATGGATGAAGTTTTAAATAGAATAAGTGATTTACATAAAGAAAACTTAAAAAACCAAAAAGAACTTTCAATAGCCTTAGGAATAAATGATTCTGCTGTAACCGAGTGGAAAAAAGGTAAAATGAAATCATATAATCATTATTTGTATCAAATCGCTGAATTTTTTAATGTTTCCGTTGATTACCTCCTCGGAAAGTCCCCAGTGAGGCATAACACAATGGAGATACTCCGGACAGACAGCAGCAGCTACGTCCCTATCCCAATTGTCGGAAATGTTGCCGCCGGATATACTGCTCTTGCCGAAACAGACATTATCGGCTACGAGCTTGTCGATACATCAGTGCTTACCGACGGCTATGAGTACGCCTGGCTGAGGGTCAAGGGCGATTCCATGTCACCACTGATCCTGGAAGGCGATCTGGTGCTGATCCGGCTGCAAGATGAGGTTGACAGTGGTGATCTGGCTGTTGTGATAGTTGATGAGGAAGACGGAGTTATCAAGCGTGTGCAGTACAGCACCAACAAAGTTACGCTTGTATCAGAAAATTCGGACGATTACCCACCTCGAGTTTTTCAGGGCAAAGAGATCAACCGCCTTCGTATTTGGGGAAAGGCGGTTGAGATTAAAAGAAAATTGAATTAAGGAGTGATTTTATGTTTGATGAGATATAGTTCGGGATTTCAAACTTGTCAATAGAGATTATAAAGTATTTGAAAGGAATGTTATTATGAAATCAGTTGATTTATTTCCAACAGAATATGTTATGATCGATACGGAAACAACCGGCTTTTCTTCAACTTATGATTCTATGCTTGAAATAAGTGCAGTAAAAGTTAAAGACGGTCAAGCACTTGATACTTTTCACACTTTTGTTGCTTATGACGTTGTTATTCCGGAGTTTATTACAAATCTTACCGGCATTACTAATGAAATGCTAAAAAAT
>CAMZIK010000106.1 GCA_947307175.1 uncultured Clostridia bacterium | reverse complement strand
GCTTTTTAATTCCCCCAGTAAAACTGGGGGTTTATTGTATGCTAAAGCATACAATAAATGTGGCACGATACTGCTGATCGTGCCACATTTTACAATATATTCACAATATTAATGGGAAAAGCCCTGTTTTCGGCTGCTATTCTTTCTCCGTCAGCTTCTGGTACATCTTCATCAGTTCGGCGACGATGTCGCTTTCGGGCATATCGGGTTTGAAGCCGTAAGCCTGCATGACCGCCTTGTCGTTGGCGTTATGAGCCTTGCGAAGCTCGGGCGACATAGTTGTCTCGTCGTAGAGGTCGGCGAGGGAGCAATCGGGATAGAGCGCTCTTGCGTCAAGGATAGCCTGTGCGGTCTGTTCTATCTTAGCTTTCTGCTCGGCGGTGTGAGAACACCACGGGAAATTGTTGTAGACAATATCTTTTGAATAGCGATAGTCGTTTTTAGTCTGCCTGCAACAGCACGCATCCAAGCCATATTAACACCTGATGTAAGAACACCGAAATGATAGAGCGTTGCATCGGGAATCAATTTAACAAGATTACTGCAAAGAATATCGAGAGATAGAAACCCTAATGGTATATATCTTCTTTTCTCTTTGAGAAGATTGACCGTCTGAAATGGTGCTATAATAGGCAACATTTGAAATAGTGAGTGCTACGGGAGTGATGTTAAACAATCTCTATGACATCTCAATCATCTGAAAACCTTCCATCCATAAGAGAACGGTAGCATTCACATTGAAAACTTAGGCGAGTTTTGCATCACGAATAACCCGTTTCCCAAAATCGTTTAAAACACGATATTGGGAAACAGGAATCAGTTAAGTGTTTGTCAGCCAGTCCGAAAAGTCAACGATCTTGATGCCCTCATACTGATAGGCATCATGCCGTGTCCTTGCGATGAGCATTTTGGGATATGCGTCCTTGATGGACAGCAGCGGTGATACCTCACGCTCAAAAGTCTTATCATCGGTGATGTTATCCGAGACCTGTATATAAAGCTTTTCGTCACGCTTTATCGCTACAAAGTCCACTTCTTTCTTATAAAGCACACCGACATATACCTCATATCCTCTGCGAAGCAGCTCAATAGCAACGATGTTTTCTAGCACTCTGCCGTAGTCCATATTCTTAGTGCCGAGCTTAGCATAGCGGAAGGAATGGTCACTGAGATAGTATTTTTCGGTCGTTGACAGATACTTCTTGCCTTTGATGTCATATCTCCGTACCTTATAAAATGCAAAGGCGTTGCAGAGATACTGCATATACGAGCTGACAGTCTTATGGTTGATCTTGTCCTTATGGCTGTTAAAGGTATCGGCAATAGCTCTGGCTGATGTTAGGTTCGAGATATTATCCATCAGGAAATCTACAAGCCTGTCCATAAGGGCTGTATTGCGTATCTTATACTTTTTGCGAATATCCCTGACAATCAGGGTATTGAACACTTCCTCGATATAGTCGTACTTGGCTTCCTGATCCTTATAGACATAGGAGCCTGCCATACCGCCTTCGTTTACATATTTATCAAAGGCAGTATAAAGGTCGGTGTATCCGAAATACCTGACATACTCGGCAAAGGAGAAGGGATACACTTTGATCTCGAAAGTTCTTCCTGTGAACAGGGTGGCAAGATCAGAGCTTAAAAGGAACGCATTAGAGCCGGTGATATAAATATCATAATTCTCCGAGGCGTGCAAACCGTTGATTGCTTTCTCAAAATCATTGCACATCTGGATTTCATCTATCAGGACGAAGTTGTCAACGCCTTCTTTGTATCGGGAATTGATATGATCGTAAAGAGTACGGTATTCTGTGTATTCCTCATATTCGGGCAGATTGAAATTGATGTGAATGATGTTTGCTTCGGGGTAATTGTCCATGATATGCTTTTTGAACGCTTCAAGCAGCTTGGACTTGCCGCTGCGCCTGACACCGGTGATGACCTTTATATCGGGCGTGCCGATCACATTGATGACCTTGTTCAGATAATCAGTTCTCTCTATCAGTTTCATAAGCACTCACACTCCTTTATGCCTATTATACCACATCTATTTCCCAATATCAAGTATTTTTTATTTTTGGGAAATAGGGATCTATACAAAAAAGGCATCCATCAATCGATGAACGCCTTGATTTTTATTAGTTACCGCTCAGATTTTGTCTTATTTCAGCAAAATCCAAAGCGATAAAACAATGTAGTATTCACATTGAAAACTACGGCGAGTTTTTGCGTAAGTTTTCATTATTAGACCACAATGGCGGAGAGTTATAAAGTTTACTCGTTTTTAGAATATTTTAAAACCGAGTAAAAAAAGAATAATACTTTACGGGTCTTTATTATTTGAGTACTCTACCATTTCCTTTATCAATATTAACTTCAAAAATGTTGTTATGTTTTGCGATTTAATAGTAGAAGTGATCATTTTGTCTGTAACGCCTTCGTCAATGAGCCTATGTATTCTTCGGATATAGATTTGTTCTATGATTCCACTTGCAAGACAGTAAACAACGATTTCTACAACCAAAAGCACGAATATTCCAGTAGCAACACCGCCGAATCCGATTTTATAAAGCGCCATACTCAATTTATAATCTCCTGTTATTCCCGTTTTGCTAATAGTATAACCAATCATAAACGCCGGCACTCCGACTCCGGTAATTGAAGCAATAAGCTTGTCTGTTTTGAACATCTCCAACATCTTTGCCATCACCTTCTAATGACTCTCTGACTTAGTTATTTCATTCTTATCCCTACATTCGCGGCACCATGAATGAGGTATTTCTTTGTCCTCTCCTACAGTTCTGTATCCGAAATTGACCTCTATTTCGTCCTCGCCCTGCGCTGTTTTACCGCAACCAGGGCACTGTGCATATTCATTGTCGTACATACTTCAATTCCTCCTGTTTGTATTATTCGTGTTTTTTGCTTGGCTTGAATTTTGCACTGTATTTGCGTGCATCTTCATCATCCATAAGCCAGCCGTATTCACGCAGAAATTCCAGCTTATACTCGTCGGTGTTATATACTTTCTGCGAGCGCTTGCAGTCAAATCGTCCGATACCCTTATCAATTGGACGTGAAGGCTTTACCTGCCAATATTCTACGGGTTCACCGTCCTTTATATACTTTCCGCAGTAGGTTCCCTTATACTCCGCACAGGGCGTTTCTTCGCCAACCATTCCGTCAAGTGCGCCGCTTGCGAGTTTTGCCAGCAGGTTCTTTTCTTCGTTCGTTATATTCATGTTTATCCTCTCCTTGTTTATGTGTTATTTCAAAGCTTGTTCAAGCTCATCTTCAGAGTAACCATATGTATAGTCCTCGTCTTTGCCGTTAGATGCCCAGATCAGTGCGGCTTCATCAACGCTGATAGCTTGTGCATCATCAAATACTTCTTCATCGTAATCCATATACTCATCGTCCTCCTTATCCTGTTTCAGTGCTTGCTCATAATCTTGATGTGTATTGTCGTAATCTTTGATGCCCTTGATAATCTCGGCTTTAGCGTTTTCGCTTTCGATTTGTACCACCGCTTTTTTGCTTTTGAAATAACTGATTGTTTTTGCTGCAACAGCTGTAATTACCGCTGCTGTAGCTGATGCTATCCAAATATACGGTTTCATTTCGTTTCTGCCTTTTTGACGACCACCTTCTTCTATTTTGTCAACGAACGCTTGAGGACCTCCAGCTGCGCTGGCTTGTTTGGACAAATCTGCATAATCCCAAGACATAAAAACTCTCCTTTCATAGATACGATTTACGTTGTTTGCTTGTCTGATAATAGTATAACACACTCGGATCAGCCATTATAAAAATGGATTCCGATTTAGGGAACAGGCTATTTCTTTATCTTACCGAGACCGAAGCTGGCAATGCTGAATAAGGTGAACCCGATACTTGCTGCTGAAACACCTTTACCAAGTATGTTTAGAATGATTTTGCCTACGCCTTTTGATTGTTTATCAACAGGTGCGGGAGATGCGGTTTCATCGGTGTTTGTTGCTTCGGTCTCCGACTCTTCGGCAGCTTCTAAGGCTGCTACCAGCTCAGCATAGTTAGACTTGTATTCTTCCATATCAACAGGCATCTGATAAGCATCCGGGCACTTCATTTCATTAACAGCCGCCATCATCGTGCAAATGCTCTCATACGAATAATACTGGTTGCTCGTAAACTTTTCAATGAATGTCGGAAGATAGTTGTATCCGCAAGGCTTTATGTAGTGATACTTACATTCAACATCAATATGTGGATTGGTGAAAGTTACTATTTTGAATATCTTCGGATACTCCACACCCGCTCTCTCCAGTGCTATTCTCAACAGGTCTTCACGCTCGTCCATCTTCTTTGCGATGTTGCCGTCGTAGTGCATGTTGTTGCCTATCCTATAAAATTCACCTTGTTCGTCGATGAAAATGTCCTTTTTGCTGTTCTTTATTTCGATTATAAAGATTGCTTTGCTGGTGAATACAATAGCGTCGATTTCTGTTCTCCGTCCGTCATATTCAAGCTCAACATTGTGAAGAACGCCGTTCTGGCATTCAAGGTTTTCTAATGCACGAAATACCTTCTGCTCACCGATGCTCCCTGAAATCTCGGCTGCGATCATATTGCCCACAGTTTTACTACTTTGGATAAACCTTTCAAGCAGGTCGTCTGCAGCTCCGTTGCGTTCTGCGTTCAGCTCCTGCATATGCTTTACTACATCCCACAGCCGCAGATTGCCTTTTTCTGCGTGCTCGGAATTGAATGTCAGGTCTACGATCTCTTTCTGCAGCTTTAATAGCTCAGGCAGATATTCTGACTTGGTGTATGTCTCTTTGGAAAATGCGCTGATCTGGGATTTGATCTCGTTTGTCCTTTCTGTTCTGTTCATTTAAACCCTCCTTTTAACATCATCGTCCGTTTCACTTCTTGCTAATTTGTACAAAATAAAAATGCTATACTACACGAAAAGGAATTCCTTTAAGTATAATATAGCATGGTTCATTTGTGATGTAAAATCATTTTTCGTGATATCACCGACGGTGATATCATTCTGGGTGATTCAGGTAAAATGTACAATCATTGAGGAAATGTGTGATTATCAATCTGTTATGATTCTAAATAGTCAATAGCGTACTTATTTCCCGCAGCTTTGAAAGCATCCATCATTTCAAGCCCAATCTGTCGATTGTAGGATTGTTCATTGTCATTATCAGCAAAATTAAAATAGTATTGTAGCGCTAGATAATAGTAAATCAAATCAGGATATTTTTCTTTTGCATTTAATCGTAATTTACAAATCTCTTTTTGTCGTTCATTAATACGTTCATTAATTTGAGATATTAATTCCTGCTTATCATCTGTTGATAAGTTTTTGATTTCATCTTCAAATTTAGGAAATCGCTTTTTTAATATTTCTTTCCAGTAATTGGAAATAGCATGTTTATGCTTGATTCCATTGAAAAAAGTCTGAGTATTGGTGAGATTAGACAAATCAAAAGAATAACATCCGAGAATGTTGATTGAAGTTTCTGCTTTTATAGTCTCGTTCTTAAGAGCTTCATGGTAATGGCAGATTATCTCACAAAGATTATCCTCGACCGCCTCGAGCTTATCGTTTATCGTTTTATAATCTTTGACAGATTTTAAATGTTTATATAGGTCAAGATGAGATTGATAGGCTGCTTTAAATGATTTATTCTTTAATGCACGTTCAGTGCATACGATAGGAAATACGGTGTCAATGTTTTGGTAAAACAATACCGAATACTTTTCGGGATCACCTAAATATTCGTAATCAAAATTTTCGAGTTGATAAACTGTAATACCAAAGTGTTGGGCGTATATCTTGAGTGTCTCAGCAGTTGGTATATGTCTTTCATCATCATTGTCTTCACTATCAAGTTCATACTGAGAAATTGCATTTTGTTTGCAGTTTAGTATACTAGCAAGATCCGCCTGATTTTCTCCAAAAAACAGTCGCAAAGCGCGTAAGTTTTTTGCCAAAGTTGTTGCATTCTCGTTGCTTTTCATTTTACCCATTTAGTTTATACCTCCTTTAAATATTTTGTAATATGTGCATTTTTGTTATACATATTATAACAAAATTAGGGTATCTGAATTACCTCTTTGATAATATTTAAGTAGGATCAGTAGCGAAAATCGGCGCATTTACGGCGATTTTGCAATGCTTAAAAACCGAGTGAGTGCTACTTGAATGCTATTGTTCGAGTGTGGTCAGGTTCGTAGAGACTTTTTGCCGCCTATTTTCTGAAAACGGTAGCACTCAAAAATCGAAGGAAATAAACTGAAATCAGTGCTATCTTTACACTTATATATAAAGAAATAATATCATTTAGCCCATATTTTGATAGCTAATTCACTTAATTCTTGCTGTCTTGATTCTATTGTTTTTGAATTCCATGCGTCATATTCTAACAATTTATCATTTGGCTTAATTATTGATTTTTTATATTCTTCTTTCTTTTCAGCAAATGGCTTAGCTTTAATCTTTGCATTTAGTTTTTGAGCAAGTAATGCGAGATTTCCTAATCTCCATAAGTATTCATCGTGAATAGTTTCATCAATATTCCATTGTGTGTTATCTATAGGCATAATATGTTCTATGTGAACTACATTATTATCAACATTTATTTCTTGTTGGTTAGGATCAAGATACTTATGTATTCTTCTGAAAATATAGCGAATTAGTTCTTTGTTTTTGCTTTTCAAAGTAGAAAATGATGTTTGAAACTCTTTATCGTCAACCATCTCAGTTCTAATCTTTGCACATATTGCATCAACATCAGGGATCTGATTATTATAGATATCTTTTGCTAAATCAGCAAAGTATACTTCAGCAGAATTCGCTGTTTTATTACATATTGCAAAATTTCTAAAAGCTAATACCTCTATTACTTCCAATACATTACTAATAGCAGATTCATCATATTTGTTTGCTTGCTGCATAGCTAAAATAACAGGATAGAAAGTAGATGCTTTCATCATTTTTAATGCAGTTAAATGTTTGATAAGTTTAGAGTCTGAATATTTAACACAATTATCAGGACATGCAATATCATTATAATATGGTGAAATATCAGAAAGCTTAACCAAAAAGTCATCACATGAATATGCTCCGCTGGATTGCAACAGACTGGTAATACGTTTATATAATGCTTTTTCACGAGTAAACTTTTCTCTCGAATTCCAAAAGTGTCGGATATACTTTGTCGTATCTAAACCATCTAAACTACTTATCATAAGATTCCACTTGTTCAGTGCATTATTTACATTTGTAGAACGAGAAAGAATATAATTCTTAAGTAAATCTGATGTTTCTAATTCTTTTCCTCTTGCGTTCAATGTTTCGAATATAATGAAAGCTTCATTTAGATCAGTTGCTTCCATATATAATACTTTGAATTTATCAATAAGAGTCTTGTATAATATGTTTAGGCGTTCAAATTTGCTTTTTAAATCTAAAAAACTATTAATTTCTTCTGATAAACGATCAACAAAATAATAATATGCATAACGAATACGTTCATGAGATTCTTTTGTTTCCTTTTTATTAGCAGGCTCCCCAAGTTGAATATATTCCTTAAAGTATTCTCTATCAAGTTCACCTAATGTAAGATGCAACTCGTCTTCCCGCCCTATATGTTTTGAGATAATATCGTCTGAATTATATCTCGGCTTATTAAAAGCTTTATCCTGTTCGTAGATTTTATCAAACTCTTTCTTAAAAACACTTAATAGAATAACAGTGGTTATAGTCCTTTGTTGACCATCAATAATATATTTTGTATTTCCATTTTGTTCATCTTTATGAATAACAATTTGGCCAAAGAAATGCTCCCTTATTTCATTTGTGGAGCTTAATATAAGATCATCCCAAAAATCTTCAAGTTGTTCCTCTTCCCAAGAATACTCTCTTTGATAATTTGGAATAAAATAAACTGACCCCAAATACTGATTCATATCATATATACCTGAATTAACCAATGCCATATAAAAAACCTCCTAAAAATATTTATACTTCATTATACACTAATAATCCAAATAAGTCAACAAGATCCATATTTTTTTTCGATATTTCTCCAAAAAAATATATACTTTGCACAATGGTGTTGGTGATTAATGCGTTTCTAAAGCTATACTGAATTCAGCGACATTCCAAGGAATGCGAATTTTATTATGATAATAAAGCCCAATATGTGCAACAGGTTCGGGTTTACCAAAGAGTAGATAACAAAACAAATCATTTTTAAATACAGACTTTGCCAAAAAGCTCTTGTGTTGATTTATTCAGAATTTCGCATTGATTGGTAGTTTTCTAAGTCATAAAATGAAGACCTGAAGCTGGTTTTTGATGCTTGCAAATAATTCACCATAGATCGTCTTAGTATTCTTTATCTCTTTGATCATATTTATCGTCAGGACTATATCGAATGTCAGGTGCAACAGACTTTCCTTGCTAGTTCTATGCTCAAAAAACCGCCTTTTCAGGCGGCTTTTTGAACATATTTAGTTGGAACGATGGAAACTACATCTTCAACACTATAGATTAAGTCAAGCTAAGCAAACAGATGCTTTTAGATTATCAGCTTATTTTGTAACAATGTTCAGTAGCGATTGATAGTTGTCGATAACTTCATACACAACAGTATCATTACTGATAGCCTTAAAATGCTTTCGCGCACATTCGATTTTGGCACTTTCAAGAGGTGAGATATGACCAAACTGTAATGAATCTAACGATCCTTTAGTTTCTGCAATAAAGAATATATGCTTTACTGTTCCCTCATAAAACGCTATAGCCCAGTCCGGATTATACTTTCCAACAGGTGTGGAAATATAGAACCCATTTGGCAGCTTAACATATACAGCTACAGATTTATTCGTATCTAATTCCGTAGCAAAATCATGCTCGTTTTTAGAATCATATACGATGTGATCATAAAGATGTTTTTGAGCTTTCATAGCATTTACATCCAGTTTACCCTTTATCGTAGGCTCTGTAAACACTTCCGTTCCATACCTTTCATCAAGAACGTGATATGTAATATGTTCTATAATAGCGGTTGCTTTCTGTTCATTGATAAGTTGTGCTGCTTTTAGTATAAACTCTTCAGGGTTATACTTATACTGTTCGAAAACCCCAGGTTCGATACCTGTCATTATAGATACAATGTCTTTCCTTGTCAGCCCTGTTTCCGAAACCATCTTTCCGATCAGATCGTATTTTACGCTCTTATTTGCAGTAATAGTTCTTGTCTCAGTTGCAGAATCATTCTTCTTCATTGACTCGCCAGCTTCAAGCTGTTCTTTAGACTTGATTGTCTCCATCGTGCCGGTTTCAATCTTATAGAATATCTTATGGACATGAAGACTTGTATTCAAAGTATTTATCGCATTTTTTACAAGTTCGTCAGTTTCAAAATCCACAACATATACCGATTTTGAATTGATCTTTTTCCAAAGAGCCTTGAATTCGGGCATAGCAAGCTTTTTGTCATCAACTTTAAGCTCAACATTGTTTTTACGAGCGTCTTCCGGCATTGTAGCTCTTTCATCATAAATGCTATCAATTATCTCAATGACAGCCGCAGCACTGTCAGCAACTTCCTCGGCAACCTTGATTTCACCGTTTGCCTTGTCCTCATAATATTTATCGGTTAGCTGACCACGTTTTATATAGCCATTGGAGATCATATCCTCGTAGATAACCTGAGCTGTATCATCATCAATAAACTGCTTGTTGCCCTCGCTGTCAACG
>CAMZIK010000105.1 GCA_947307175.1 uncultured Clostridia bacterium | reverse complement strand
CCGAATGTTATCTGCACATAATCAAGAGTTTCATTTGCATCAGGAGTCGTTGCAGCTGTCGTCTTGCCAAAGCTTTTCACCATATGGCTAAGCTCAGTGTAATCGTCAAAGCTCTGGACATAACACTCACCGCTGACGTTGCCGATCTTCAGCCTTATCCTTGCATAAGAAGCCTCGTAAATAACATAATTATAGAACTCGTCAAAACAGATATAATAAGAAGCTCCGCTTTTTGAGACCTTGAAATATGCATGATATGTCTTTTCCGTCTTTATCTTCTGTGGGTCACACTTTTCTGCGGAATCCCAAAGATAATTGCCGTTCGGGTCTTCAACATTCTTTCCAGGTTCTGTCTGAAGATAATACTTCTTGAACTCCTCTCCCGTCACCTGATCGGTATCAACATACTCAGAAATAGTTATCAGGTCGGCAGAAAAAGGCTTTTTCTCTATCTTGGAGATAAACGAGTTTTCATATATCCTGTAATAATCGGCAGTTTCCTTCTGTTTTTCGGTATATGAACACATGATCGTATCAGCCGAAACAGGCTTGATCTTTGTGTATTTGTCCGCCTTGATGAGTTCCTTTCCCTCAAGATCAAGCACACCGATAAATCCGCCTTCAGAATAGGTATATATCTTTCCTGCTATCTTCGATATGCAGCTGCGGTCAGCAAAAAGCTGATTTTCTACCGCTACTACTTCTTTTTTCTTGTCAAAACTCTGATATACCTCTCTGGAAAGCAGGTCAGGATCTTCGAGCGTAGTCATAAAGCTTGGGAAAGAATAATCCTTCAGCGCTACCTTTGACGGACTCATCGACTGATCCGAAACCGTTGTAGATGCCACCTCCGAAGAAGACTCCGTCTTATTCTTTTTTTCACATCCCGCCATTAACACGCACATTGCCGCAGAGCACGCAAGCAAAGCCGCTTTTGTTTTCAGTTTCAAGCAAACACCTCCGAAAAACACTTGATAGCTGATAATCATTATAGTACATTCCAGTCTATTTTTCAAGTGCTTTACACAAAAAAACGGAGCTAAGCTCCGCTAAATGCTGTTTTATGGTATAAACAATAAATAAGAAAACAGACTATCATCAAATCATCTGTATTATCAAACCACTTGCAGCAGCAATGACATAGAGTATCCCCATGATCGCAAAATTCTGCTTGAGATTTTTGTTTGTCCTGAAAAGGACCATAAGTCCAACTCCTGCGCCTGTGCAAAGTCCTGCGATCAGTGCGCCGAAAGAGACCACACCGCCGATATACAGCTTTGTCAGCACAGCAGATGCGGCGCAGTTTGGGATAAACCCGATGAGTGCTGCGATAATGGGCTGCACCCAGCTATTTGTCATCATCATTTTTTCGACTGTCTGTTCGCCTGCAAATTCCATTACACAGCCAAGCAGAAGGTTTATGACAAAAATAAAGATTATAATATGGATCGTATGATGTAAAGCTGAATGAAGTATCCCATGATGTTCGCAGTCACAATCGGCGCAAAGCTCCTTGAACGGTTCATCTTCTTTTTTTCTGCAGAAAAGTCTGATGATAACATCGACAAGAATTCCTGCGACCATAGCGATACCTACTTTTATAAGTATCAGCTTCCACAGTATCGGGACAGCTTTGGGTTCGCCGAGTATGATAGGAATCGCTTCGTCGCTGGTAGAGATATACACAGCAATAAGAGTTCCCATGCTTATGAGCCTGCCCGCATAAAGATTCGATGCTGCAACAGAAAAACCACACTGCGGGATCGCACCTATCGCTGCTCCGCCGACAGAACCGAAAGGTCCCATTTTGCGCAGTGTTTTTCCGAGCTTATCAGAGCTTTTATGCTCAATATATTCTATTAACAGATAAACGCCGAACAAGAATGGCAGCGTTATCAGCGTATCGAGCGATGCGTCTTTTAACACATCGAAAAGTCGTTCCCACATATTATTCTCCATTTATTATAATAGTAGCCTTAACATTTTATCATGCCTTGCACTATTTGTCAAGGCAAAAGGCTGTGGATCGGTCAAAACGACCACATATCAATTCTGATTTTGTAATTAGCGATACAAAAAAGCGGAGCATTGCTCCGCTAATAGTCATTTGATTATGATGCCTACCTTGGCAAACGCCTTTGAAACCGTGACCTTGTCCACCTCAAACAGCTTGCTTGAACTTATCACCTTATCGTTATCATATCTGAAAAACTCAGCATAGTTCTGCTCAAAGTCCCTGCTCGAATAGACCTTTGCCATGATGTATTTTTCCTTGACGGCGTAGTAGTTTACGGGTGAGAGCCGCAGCATCGCCTTGCAGTCGTCCTGCATAGCGCCGATGACCTCATCGTACCCGTCATCAACGTAGTGTATCTGCCTGCATTTAAGCTCCTTCACCTTCTGCCGCAAAGGGTCCTTGTCTTTTTTCAGAAATGAAAGCATCACATCACCTTATTTCAGCAGCCTTGCGAAAAGCACCTCACGGCACTCATCCTCCAGCTTGTCGTTGATAGGTTCAGCCGTGTACTGCGAACCTGTCTTTCGGGTCATAACGTAGTTTATGATGTGGTCGCACAGCTTAGGATTTTTGGAAAGCAGCGGTCCGTGCAAGTAAGTCGCCACAACGTTTTTCTCAATGTATCCTTCTGTCTCGCTGGAAAAGCAGTTCCCGTTTCCTGCAAGCACCTTTCCAAAAGGCGAGGTCACGTTCTGTGTCTGACCGCCATGGTTCTCAAAACCTATTACCTTGTATTTTTCTCCGTCAAGCTCCGCCTCGATAACGATGTTTCCGATGCAGCGGTTTCTCTTGTCGGTCGAAGCCACGGTGTAATAGTCAAACAGTGCAAGTCCTGGGATCTTCTCTCCGTTTGAGTCCTTGTAGTATTGTCCCATCAGCTGATAGCCGCCGCATATCATCAGAAAGAACGTTCCCTTATCGTATGCGCTCTTTATTGCATCTCTGCATTTGAGCAGATCGTCTGCAAGTATCTGCTGTTCAAGGTCTGCGCCGCCGCCGAGATAAACTATATCGTACTGTGAAAAGTCGCTTGTGTCGTCACCGATCACGTGCGAGAACACTTCCAGCTCTATCCCTCTTTTTTTGCAGCGGTATTTTATTATCTCCACGTTTCCGCTGTCACCGTAAAGGTCGAGCATATTCGGGTACATATGAAGCAGCTTAATTGTTTGCATTTTCCGTACCCTCCTTATAGCGCTTTATCGCAGCTCTTGTCGGCTGTATAGCTGTGTAGTTCGCAATAGCGAATTTATCTCCGACAGTTGAGAAGAAGCTCTTCATCGCATCGTCAAGATCGGGCTTTACAACTATCCTGTCAGGGTCGTATCCCGAACACTTTATCCTGATAGCGATGTCATAAGCTCTGCTTCCGCTGGTGACAACTCTTGTAACGTCTTTGAATATTGAGAAATTTATATCCCATATCCACGAAACGTCGTGTCCGTCTGCAAGATTGTCGTTGAGCACGAAAAGCAGTTCCTTTTCGCCTGCGTGTTCGTTCATGACTCTCAGCGTCATGTTCGCACCGACAGGGTTCTTTGCAAGGTTTACCAGCAGCTTGCTTCCTGCAACTTCAAACACTTCAAGTCTGCCGTTGTTGACCTCGAAATGCTCAAACGTGTCGTGCAGGACATCTTTTTTTATGTCATAAAGCTTTGATGCAGTATATACCGCACCGAGATTATATATATAGTAGATGCTGTTATGGCTCGGCTTGAATTTCTCCCCGTCAATAACGAACGAAGGTGCCTGAAGGTCAACGTCCTTTACGACCACTTCGGGCTTAGCCGTGCCGAAGCCGCATTTCGGGCAGCGGAACTTTCCGATGTGTGAATACTGATAGTATTCATATTCCAGCTTCTCGTTGCAGAAAGGACAGTATTTTCCCTCGCCGACCTCATAAGGCTCGTCCGTAGCACCTGCATATCTTTCAACGCTGAAATAGTGAACGTTCTTGTTGTTCGGATTTGCAAGACCCAGGCGTGCAACGTTGGGGTCATCGCCGTTAAGTACAAGATGGCCCTCATATGTTTCAAGGAATTTCTTTACCTTTAAAATAAGAGTCTCTACCTCGCCGTTCCTGTCAAGCTGATCTCTGAAAAAGTTCAGCACAACAAGCGTCTCCAGCTTCATCTTTGAAAATATAACCGGAACATGCGATTCGTCTATCTCAAGTACCAGATAGTCGGCCTTGACCCTGCCGTGAAAATCACACTCTCCCAGCAGCAGAGAGGTTATGCCAGTGTCAAGATTGTTTCCCTGCTTGTTGGTGATTATCTTCAGATCCTTGTGATCGCCGCTTGTAAAGATATGATTCAGATAATTAGTTACCGAGGTCTTTCCGTTCGTACCAGTAACAGCAATTATCGGGCAGTTGACCTTGAATGCCTTCAGGCAGTTCTTGTTGAGTGTCCACAGAACAAGACCGGGAGCATTTCCCGCATCCTTGCCTATGAGTTTGAGGCACTTGACCATTATCTTTCCGAAGAATATCGTCAAACCGTTTTTCAGTCCCATTTATTCTTTCCCTTTCGCATTTTGACTTACCAGTATATAATAAATCATCTGCGCCAAAAAGTCAAGCACCACAGCAATAAATCTATCCTGCCGTTGATTTTATCTGCAAGGTATGTTATAATGAAAAAAATGATGAACTGAAAGGAATAATTATATGCCAAACAACAAAGAAAATCCCGATGCCGTCTATCTTATAGCCAAAAAGAAGCACGGCTTGAAAAAGCTTTTGTTCAGCCGTGTAGGTCTGTTTATACTGCTTATCCTCGTGCAGATCTCGCTTTTGTTCGTGATAGACCTGCTGGTGCTTAAATATCAGGTGCTTGCTATTTTGCAGCTCATCTTCCTTATAATAATGCTGCTGTACCTGTTCAACACTGATATGGATTCCAGCGCAAAGCTGACATGGAGCGGACTGTTCATGTTCTTCCCGCTGCCAACAGGACTGTTTTTGCTGTTCACACAGCTCGATGTCGGACACCGTGCCGAAAAGAAAAGGCATGCCGAGCTTCTGAAAGAATCAAGGAAAATGTTACAGCAGAACTCCTTTACCATCATCAAGCAGGAACTTATAGATTCGGGAACCGCAGACTTGTGCTTCTATCTCAACCGTTCAGGGCGATTTCCGATATACGAAAACACAGAGGTGGAGTTTTTCCCACTCGGTGAAGATAAATTCAGAGCGATGATCCCTCAGCTCAGAGCCGCACAGGATTTCATCTTCCTTGAATACTTCATAATCGACGAAGGCGAGATGTGGGGAACGATACTTAATATACTTATCGAAAAAGCCGCACAGGGCGTAGATGTCCGTGTAATGTACGACGGAATGTGCGAGATCTCTACCCTGCCTCATGACTATCCCGCCATACTTGCAAAGCACGGCATAAAGTGCAAAGCATTTTCAAGGATCAGACCCTTCGTCTCCACCTCCTATAACTACCGTGACCACCGCAAGATACTCGTTATCGACGGAAAAGTAGCCTTCAACGGCGGCGTGAACCTCGCAGATGAATATATCAACCGCAGAGAGCGTTTTGGTCACTGGAAAGATACCGCCGTGATGCTAAAAGGCGAAGCCGTCAGCAGCTTTACGCTCATGTTCCTTCAGATGTGGAATATGACCGAGCAGCATCCCACATGGGACGAGTGTAAACTCTCCTTCCCTTCCGAAAAGTCCGACGGCTATGTAATGCCATACTGTGACCAGCCGCTTGACGGCGAAAGGGTCGGCGAGTGTGTCTATATGGATATTCTCTACCGTTCTATCAGCTATATCCATATCATGACCCCATATCTGATACTTGACAACGAGCTTGAAGCCGCCCTCAAATATGCCGCAAAAAGAGGCGTCGATATAAAGATAATCCTCCCGGGCATACCCGATAAGAAATCCGCATACTCACTTGCCAAGACCCACTATAAGATGCTCACCAAGGCAGGAGTTAAGATATATGAGTATACTCCGGGCTTTGTCCATGCAAAAGTGTTTGTCAGCGATGACGAAAAAGCCGTAGTCGGAACGATAAACCTTGACTACCGCAGCCTCTATCATCATTTTGAGTGTGCGACTTATATGTACCGTACCTCCTGCATTTCCGACATCGAAGCAGATTTTCAGGAAACTCTCAAAAAGTGCAGACCCGTGACCCCTGAAACGATAGCAAACGAAAAGTTGTCTCTCAGAGTGCGCGGCAGGATACTCAAACTGTTCGCACCACTGATGTAAAGGCATAAAACTCAACTATTATAAATCAGAATTTACAGCAGCAAGTCTGCTGGACAACTGGGGGAAACCCTTTTGGAGAGAGGGTCAAAGAACGGCTTTGCGTTCTATAGAGTAACCGTGGTAACGGTTACTCTGTTATCCCCCGAGGATATTCTTTGAATATCCTCGCAAGCCGCCTACGGCGGCTATACCCCCATTCCTAAACCTTTTAATGATTTTTCAGTAATGGGGCGCAAGACCCCATTACTGAAAAATATTAGAGAGTTCAGAAAAGAGAATTTGAGAGAAAACTTTTTTCCAAGAGAATATCCTCGGTTGCTCGACAGATACACTGCTATAAGTTTTGACTATTTATTAGATTTGCACCCGAAGGGGTAAAGCGTTCGCTTGCGAACGGTTTGGGGCATGATCGGAAAGCCCCCAAAACAAGCGCCGTGCGCGCTAGCACAAATTCTGATGTTTATTGGGAGTTATGCGGAGGAAAAAAGTAAAATCATTATCCAAATAAATAAAAAGATATTGAAAAACGTTCAGGGGTGTGGTATAATACTTGCGAAAAGCTGACAACACGGAACCTGACTGTTAAGGAGGTATTGATATGAAAGCTCTGGTCGCATTTTTCAGTGCAAGCGGTGTGACTGCTAAAATTGCAAAGAACCTTGCCGAAGCCATTGATTCGCCTGTTTATGAGATAAAGCCGCAGGTGCCATACACCGCAGCAGATCTTGACTGGCGTGACAAGCTGTCGAGAAGCTCTGTGGAAATGAACGACCCTGCCTGCCGTCCTGCTATAACAGATAAGGACGCTCCTGTTGATGAGGCTGATGTTATTTTCGTTGGCTTCCCTATCTGGTGGTACAGAGAGCCTTCGATCGTTGACACCTTCCTTTCGTCGTACAGCTTCAAGGAGAAAACTATTGTGCCTTTTGCAACATCAGGCAGCAGCAGCATCGGTGAGACCTCAAAGCATATGCAGGGCATCGTCGGAAAAAAAACGACTGTGCTTGAAGGTAAGCGCTTTGCTTCGGACACCAGCTCGGAAGAACTGAAAAAATGGGTCAAGACATTAGATATCTGAACAAAAAAGCTCGCAGCTGCGAGCTTTTTTAAAAACAACGCTTATAAGTAAGAGATAATACTGTGAAGCACACCAGGTGATTTTTATGATAAGAGAACTGAAAGAGGAAGATTTGCAACAGTGTGGAGTGATATATGCTAAGGCGTTTCCTATAGAATATTGGGGGATTGATTGGAACCCTGATAATGCAAAAGAATATTTATTGGATTATTACGAGCAGAAAAGATTTGTAGGATATGTGTATGAAGAAGATGACGTGGTAATTGGATGTATATTTGCATTATGTAAGATATCAGGAAGTAAAAAAGAAATATATATTAACGAAATGGCAGTTTTACCTGAAAGGCAGGGTCAAGGTATTGGTAGGCAATTACTGAAGACGCTATTAGATCATAGTAAGGAAACAGGATGTGCCGGGGTTGTCCTTTATACCAGTGAACATGCACCTGCTTCCAAATTCTATGAAAAGAATGGTTTTAAGTTGTCGCAAGGAACTATTTGCATGTATTGCGAGTAAATTCTAATTTTTATAACATAATGTGTGGGTGCATGTAAAACTTGTTGCGTAGCACCCGTACAGCACCCAGAGTTGAATAAAAGTGCCTATTTACAGGAGTTTGTGTTATGCAAGCGATATAGGAGAAAAAGATAAAAAGGGGTGACAACATGGCTGAGCTGTACAAATATGTATGTCCGAGCTGCGGTGCAAACATTTCTCCGAACAGCGATGACAAGATCATAACCTGTTCATTCTGCGGAAGCGTATTTGACCGCACCGCCGTTCTGAACTCATTCGACAGGATGTCAGCAGAAAAACTGGCTGAGACAGTGACCAGATACAAGGCTGACCTTACGACATATAATAGCCTTGAAACGAAAACACTGAAGCTTGCCGATGAGGTGACTGAACTTACAAACACGCCCACTCAGATGCCTTTGTGGACTGCGCTCATAATACCTGTGCAGCTTGTGGGGTGTATACTTTTGCTTATAATGATGTATGTGGCTTACAAAGCGGACAGCAAGCCGATAATGTTTCTTACAGGACTACTGTTTGCTGCGTTTATGGTTGCACTGACAACTGCAAATGTCAAAAAGAAGCGGCTGCGGCGCAATGCGGATAATGTCAGGGTGCAGCTGCGTGAAAAGCTTGAAGAGCTAAATGCAGCTAGAGCTGAGTTTGAACAGTTCAGGCAAGGCTTTGACATCGATGCGATACCCAAGGATTACCGCAGCGACGAAGCACTTGATTATCTTATTGGACTGTTTTGTTCGTATCAGGCGAACAGGCTCGGTGATGCTTTCAGAATGTATGATGAGCATCTGCATTTTAAGAAAATGGAGGCAATGCAGAAAGAGCAGGTCGAGATACAGAAACGGCAGCTGGAGATAATGGACGAGCTTGCGGACTACGATTTCGATGATACATAT
Organism: uncultured Clostridia bacterium; assembly: GCA_947307175.1. Taxonomy (GTDB): domain Bacteria; phylum Bacillota; class Clostridia; order Oscillospirales; family Ruminococcaceae; genus Hominimerdicola. The sequence continues at coordinate 1,041 of CAMZIK010000105.1, read as the reverse complement.
GACGATGATGATTTCAGACTTCACGATACGCTGACAGCATTTCGTGAAAGCAACGCTCTGAACAAATAAACACAGCCATACGGGAGACAAGTCCTGTATGGCTGTGTTTTTTTGCCTGTTCTTATCTGAGCAGTTTTTTTATCTCTTCTTCGGAAGCGTGCGGCAGGATCTTTTTGAGATGCTCAAAAACACGTTCATAAGACTGCTGCGGTTCACGCTTATAGACGTTATCGGTGAAGTCTTTTCCAAGGAAAAGCTCGGGAGTGGAATACTCCGCAACTCCCCAGCCGTAAGGCTCGCCGTGCTTATCGGTAAGATATACAAAATCACTGATGACCGCATAGCACTGCTGCTGGAGGCGCGTCATTGAGGTATCAAAGCCTTTATTTCCGCCTTTGCGGTAATCGCCGAGCTGCTTTAGTCTTTTGGAAATGACGGGAGCGTTTTCGCTCAGCAGGTCATACAAAAACTTATCAGTGCGCCTTGCCAGACCGTCTTCATATCTTGCGTCAAAGTCATAGCCGTCCCTGCGGTAATTGGCAAAGTCCGCAAACCACTCACGGCTGACATAGACGGCTTTGTTCTCAAAAAATTTGCCGTAAGCACAGCCTGTTTCCCTTATCACTGGGCCTTTCCATTCCCATGCGCCCTCTACTCCCCCGAACCAATACTTCGGCTGGATATGTTCCTCTATCGAAAAGCCCTCGACTGAGTTCCTGAAATAAGGCAGGAAGCCGAACTTTTCAACTGCATCTATCAGGTCTTTTTTTGAGCGTATGGTGAATCTCATTGACGGCATTACTGTCAGCTCCTTTTATTTCAAGTTCCAAAAAGGCGCACATTCCTGCACGCCTTCTGGGTCATATAAATTCTATCCTCTTGCATTTGCAATAAGCTTTACAAGATCATCGGGAACCGCTCCCGTGCCACCGAATATGGTTATCTTTGAAGCATTCTTAGCTTTGAGATATGCTTTCTGGCAATCGAGAAGCTTCTTTCCGTCCGCAAGGAAAAGCGCCTGCTTTGTCTTCGCAGCATAAA
>CAMZIK010000104.1 GCA_947307175.1 uncultured Clostridia bacterium | reverse complement strand
GATCTATCCTGATATACTTGAAAGTGACGGTGTAAAGGCACATCATAACGTCGGTGGTCTGCCCGAAGATATGAAATTTGAACTTGTTGAGCCTATAAAGCTTCTTTTTAAAGACGAAGTAAGAGTTGTCGGTAAAGCTCTCGGTCTGCCGGATAATATGGTTTACCGTCAGCCGTTCCCAGGTCCGGGGCTTGGCGTAAGATGCCTTGGCGCTATAACACGTGACAGACTTGAAGCTGTACGTGAAAGCGATGCGATACTTCGTGAGGAATTTGCAAAGAACGGTCTTGAGGGTAAGGTATGGCAGTATTTCACCGCAGTACCTGATTTCAGATCAGTGGGAGTCAAAGACGGCAAAAGAACATTTGCATACCCCGTTATCATCCGTGCAGTAAACACAAAAGATGCAATGACTGCAACTGTTGAGGACGTTCCGTTTGCACTTTTACAGCATATAACCGATCGCATAACGCATGAGGTCGAGAATGTAAACCGTGTACTTTATGATCTTACACCAAAGCCGAGTGCAACGATCGAGTGGGAATAAAATAATACGTAATAACAAAAGACTTTCACCTCCTGTGAATAGGGAAGTGAAAGTCTTGAGTTTATCTGTTTTCACAAAGAGTTATAACAAGAACATCGTTTGACGATTCACTTTTTACGAAGTAATCGACTGTTTCAACGCTGCGGTAAATTCCGTCATCACCGATCTGACGGGTCGTAAGACGCACCTCACTGATGCCGTTTTTATAATTCTGCAAAAGTTTTTCACGTGCAAATGTCTTTGCAAAAAACTCTTTATCATCTGGATGCATAGTTGAAGCTCCATGAACTATAAGCTCATCAAAAACACCTGTTGAAGGACAGCTTGTCGATGTGAAGTTTTCGTAAGCCATCATATAGAAACTGTTTCTTGTAAGATTTGCGAATATGACCAGAGGGTATTTTTTGAAAATAACACCCATAAGCAGATTTACCGCGCTTGCGGGAGCCTGGACCTGAAGAATATCAGCTGTTTTTTCGATCTTTGTGTGCGTTTTGCATAGCTCAATGTATTCGTCTTCGGGCATAGGTTTAGCAAAGATATAGCCCTGGATCTTCTTGCAGTCACAGGTACGGAGAAATTCAAGCTGTTCTCCTTAACAGTTAAATAATCCAGTTACATTATAACACTAATCATATAAAGAATCAATAGTTATTGCGAAATTCCTATCAGATCAATGTGAAATCCATAATGCCTGATTCTAAACACGTTATCTTATTTATGTTAGTTGCTTTATTCAGGATTTTTAAGCGCTCTCCTGAGTTGCATTAAATTTTTATTTAGTGCAACTTTATTGAGAGAATTATAACTACTTTCCTTTTAAATGAACAAATAGAGATCCGGCTCTGTCTTATTATACAAAGCCGGATCTTTTCATTAAAAGAACAGTTTTCTGCACACAGGAATATTCTTATATACATTACGCTCAAAAATATCAGCGTCAGCCGGTTTACCGACAACAACTCCATAATGCACAGGCACAGCTATTCTCGGTTTAATATAATTGACGAAAAGCGCTGCCTCCTTTGCATCCATTGTATAAGTTCCACCTACAGGCACGCATACAATATCACACTTTACTGCTCTTGCTTCCGGAGTGTCGTCTGTATCACCACAAATATAAATCCTGCTGTTATCTACTGTAACGACATATCCGAGCCAGCCATTGCTTTTGGGATGAAACGGTTTATTGGTATTATAAGCAGCAACTGCTTGTACAGGTACTCCGCAAATAAGCGCTGACTGCCCCGGAACAAGCTGATAGATCCTTTCCTCCGGGATGTCAAATTTCATGATTGCATTTTTCATCTTTTTAGGAACAGCAAATATTGTTTTTTCATTTGCTGCTTTTTCCATGTCTTTTCGTGAGAAATGGTCAAAATGCTCATGTGTGATAAACACAATGTCCGCATCATGAGGTTCATTAGGCAGATTGAACGGGTCAAAATACAAATTACTGGAAGCGATTATTCTTATACTGCTTTGCTCATTGACCATAAGATTTGCAATGTTCATAACATCTCCCCTTTCTGAAACTATTCTGCACTTCTTGTTGCTACGACGTCAACTCCCGTATCTGCGGTGTTTCGGACAATTACATCTCCCATTTTTACCGGAAGATCAACGCTTGTTTCCTTTATTTCTTTTACAACATCAAATATTTTTGACTTAGGGACAGCTTCCTTAGTCTTGACCGGAACAGGTTTACCGCTTTTGGTTTTTGCCGTAGTAGTTACGATCCTTACCGGTGCTACAAGCTCTGTCTTTGCATAGTTTTCTCCTCTGATACAGGTATTTCCCGTTACAGACAGTACATTACCCTTTTCATCGACCTCTGCTTTCAGAGGACAGCCCATAGGACAGCATATACAGGTCAGTTCCTTAGTCATTGTCCCACCTCCTCGATAAAAACGGATATATCATCATTCAGACCGTCAAATTTATCCTTTTTAAGTATAAGATCTACCATTTCACTCGGAACAAGTATCTGCGATCTCTTTCGCAAAAGCTCTGTCTCGCCCGACCTGACAACGATGCTTACATTTTTATACACACCTGTGACTCTGAAACGGATATGATTCAGTTCTGATAGGTTTACAGTATTGATCTTGCTCGGAACGGTATATCTTACTCCGTTTTCTGCTTTGACAGCAAGTACTTTTCCACTGTGGTCAGAGCCTTTAAGAATATACTTTGCTGCATTTTCTCCTGCTCTGGCTGATTCTTCGGAAACAAAATCCACAAGATCGTGGACATGAAGCACATTTCCGCACGAAAATACACCTTCGATATTAGTTTCAAGGCTTTCGTTTACAATAGCTCCGTTTGTTCTCGGGTCGATCTCAACTCCGGCGCCGACAGTAAGTTCATTTTCAGGTATAAGTCCGCACGAAAGCAGAAGCGTGTCGCACGGATAGTATTCTTCTGTACCTTTGATCGGCTGATTCTTTTCATCTACCTTTGCAATATAAACTCCTTCGAGCTTATCTTTGCCTTTTATATCGACTACCGTATGACTGAGAAGAAGCGGTATACCGTAATCGTCAAGGCATTGAACGATATTTCTTTTAAGTCCGCTCGAATATGGCATCAGTTCAGCAACAGCAGCAACATGTGCTCCTTCAAGCGTCATTCTTCTTGCCATGATAAGACCAATATCGCCTGAACCTAATATAACGACTTCCCTGCCGAGCTTTGCGCCTTCGATGTTTACAAGTTTCTGTGCTGTTCCTGCTGTGTAAACACCCTGGGGTCTGCTTCCTGGGATATTGAGCGCTCCTCTTGGTCTTTCACGGCAGCCCATCGCAAGAATTACAGCTTTCGCGTAAAGTGTCTGGACACCACGCATTGAGCTTATAACGGTAACAGCTTTTTTATTGCTGCCAGCGAGCTTTTCAACAGCAAGCACCATTGTTTCAAGTTCAAATGGTATCTGCTGCTCACGGACCATATCTGCATATTTTTCGGCATATTCAGGTCCTGTAAGTTCTTCCTTGAATGTATGCAGACCGAAGCCGTTATGGATACACTGATTGAGTATTCCTCCAAGCACGCTGTCTCTTTCAAGGATAAGCAGGTCGTCTATCCCTGCCTTTTTGGCTGAAACAGCAGCAGCCATTCCGGCAGGACCGCCACCAATTATGATAAGATCAAATTCATTCATGGTCCTGCCTCCTCTCTGCATATACGCCGTTCTTTCTGACATCTTCTATCTTTATACCGAGCTTTTCAGCGATCAGAGCCATAGTTGTCGGTGAGCAGAAACCAGCCTGACACCTGCCCATTCCTGCTCTTGTGCGACGCTTTACCCCGTCAAGTGTAGTTGCTCCGAGAGGTCTGTTTATAGCATCAAGTATCTCTCCTTCTGTGATCGTTTCACAGCGGCAGACTATCTTTCCGTAAGACGGATCTTTCTTTATAAGCTCATTCTGCTCGTTTTCGGACAAAGAATTGAAATGGGTCACGCCTTTGCGGGTATCGATATAGTTTTCTTTCTTTTCAAGCGGCATAAGCTTTGCGACAATACCGCACAGATACTCAGCTATCGCAGGAGCGCTGGAAAGTCCGGGAGATTCTATTGCAGCTGCATCAATGAAGCCTTTAACATCACTTTCTCTGATAATAAAATCACCTGTATCTCCAACAGCTCGCAGCCCTGAAAAGCTTGTGATAACCTTTCCGAAAGGAATGTTTTTAACAGAGAGAGCGCCTTTGGCTTTTACCTCATCAAGTCCGCCCTTTGTCGTTGCAAGATCCTCTTTATCATCAATATTCTCAGCGGTAGGACCGGCAAGAAGATTTCCGTGTACAGTTGGCGTAACAAGAATACCTTTTCCCATTTTTGTTGGCAGCTGAAATACCGTATGGCTGACAACGCCTCCGGCGGCTTTATCCATAAGCAGATACTCACCACGGCGTGGAGTTATCCTCATCGGTTTCGAGCTGACCAATGAATGTATCTTATCGGCATAAACTCCAGCAGCATTGATTATTATTTTAGCATCGAGAATTCCGTTTGTCGTACTTACTGAAAATCCGTTGTCATTTTTCTCAATAGACTCAACTTTTGTAGAGAGCTTGAATTCTGCGCCGTTTTGTAAAGCGCTTTCAGCAAATGCAAGAGTCATCTCAAACGGGCAGACGATAGCAGATGTTTCAGCAAGCAGCGCACCGCAGACTTCATCAGTCAGTGACGGTTCAAGCTTTCTTGCTTCATCTCCTGTGATAACACTGACCCCGTCAACACCGTTTAGATCTGCTCTTTGTTTCAGTTCATCAAGCTTTGGCAGATCAGCTTTATCAAAGCACAGCACCATAGCACCATTTTGTTTATATGCAAAATCAAGTTTTTTAGCAAAGATAGGCATCATTTTGCTGCCCTGCACATTAAGCTTGGCTTTCAGCGTTCCGGGTTTTGCATCAAATCCGGCATGGACGATCGCACTGTTAGCCTTGCTTGTTCCTTCACAGACATCGCTTTCCTTTTCTACCACACAAACAGAAAGCTTATACTTTGAAAGCTCCATTGCTGCTGCACAGCCAACAACACCTGCACCAATGATCAAAACATCGTACACAGTATCACCTCTCGTATATTATAAATAAAAAAATCGTATCTATTTAATAAATTATAGCACATTTGCTTTAAAAAATCAATAGAAAAAGGGCTGTTTATAACAACCCTTTAAAACAAATATTACTGAGCCTGACTCTGAGATTCGCCATACTGTTCCTGATGAACTACTATACCATCAGGATATTTCTTTTCAAGTACTTCCTCTAATGTTGTATTTGTCATATATGCAAAAAACGAGATCATCAATATAAAAAAGCTCATAAAAATAACGATACCTAATCTGTAACGTCCTTTTCTCTTTTTCTTCCTTGCCATTTACTTTCCTCCGTTCCGTCTGAACATTTATTATTATACACCAATACAGCTGTTTTTTCAAGAGGTTTTAGAAAAAAACAAAACAAAAAGGCAGCCAACAGGCTACCTTTTGCTTGTGTAAAAATTTTGGAGAGGATGAAACGAGCTAAGAGTTTTAATTCTTAGTGTTCATTCTTTTTTCCTTTCTTGTTCTACATTTATCATTATACTCGTAACGGCCGTAATCTTCAATAACAGACAAGTTACATATTACTACAAAAGTATTACAAATGTTATCAGATTGTAATTAAATCAATTATTATTTACACCGTAAGTATTTCTGTATTCAAGCATCTTGTCAAGATACTCTTTTCCGTCAACTACACCGTTCTTGATAGCGTCAATAATATCGTTGATATTAACGATAGAATAGACCTTAACACCAAAGTCCTTATAAGCCTGTTCAACAGCTGAAAGCTCGCTGTCAAGGGCTTTTTCCATTCTGTCAACGGTGATGACCATTCCTGTAATATCAACATTTGCAGCTCCTTTGAGTTTTGGCATTACCTCACGCAGAGCCTTACCGGAGGTCATAACATCTTCGACGATAACGACCTTTTCGCCATCAGAAAGATTCTTTCCGACAAACATTCCGCCCTCGCCGTGATCCTTTACTTCTTTTCTGTCAAAGCAATAGCTGACCTCTGTTCCGAACTTATTATAGAGTGCGACAGCGGCGGAAACAGCAAGCGGGATACCCTTATATGCCGGTCCGAAAAGAGTCTGGACGTTAATCTTGTTCTCATTTATACACTCTGCATAGAACTCACCGAGCTTTGCGAGCTGAGCGCCGGTCTTATAGTTGCCTGTGTTAACGAAATAAGGTGCTTTCCTTCCGCTTTTGAGCGTGAAATCTCCAAAGGTAAGAACTCCGCAGTCAACCATGAATTTGATAAAATTCTCCTTGTAGGTCATTTTCAACAATCCCTTCTTATTTAATTTTTACATATTGATTGTAACATATCACGGCAGATTTTTCAAGAACAATTTTTAAACATAACTGCATATCATTTATTCGTTGACAAACTTTGGATTTAGTAGTATAATTGAAACGTACAGATAACAAATAATCACAGAACAAACGGAGGTTATCATGACCGAGCAAAAATCTGCAAAAAGCAGAAAAATATCTCCGCTGTACATACTGATGTGGCTTTTAGCAGGCTTTGGTGTATTTATTTTCGCTAAGTACGTTTTTCATATATACGACAGGCTTTCAGCGCTGGACGGATTTGACGAAGCAAATTCACGGTGGCTATTACCGAGTAATCAACCAGGTGACTGGTATTGGAAACAGTATAAACTCGACCTCATAGAACGTGTTTTCATATATTTCAGTTTTGCTGCTATGGCTGGGGCGGCAGTTACTTTACTGCTCATGTGCCTGTTCAAATCTAAGAAAGCAGCGATAATTTGGGCGGTATTAGCTCCTGTTATACTGATCGTTTTCTTATTATCACAAGGTGAGCTTTTTGAATGTTTTAATGATCGCAACATATACAAAAATCTGATAATAGCAATAGTTTTTCAGCTTTCTATCAGCTGTGCAATTATGCTTTATTCGTTCAATCATGTGAGTTTTCTGGGAGCCTCATTGTTTATTATCGTTATAGTAAACAGCTACAGTTGTGGATATTACATCGGAAAACTTGCGATACACCGTGAAGAAAGTATCGGTTGGAACTATGCAAGTATGTTTATAATAATAGTAATGACCTGTATCACACACCTACGACCGAAGCATAATCCAAACGAAGAACAGACAGTCCAAAACGATCAGCTTGGCTCGACTGTTTGACAATAGCAAAACAAAATGCTATACTCAAACAAGGTGATAAAATGAAAACACTTTATGTTTCCGATCTTGACGGCACGCTGCTTACAAGTGATCAGGTGACGAGCAGCTTTACGAATGAAACGATAAACAGGCTCGTAGAAAGCGGTATGCTGTTTTCTTATGCTACTGCAAGGTCTTTTTCTACTGCGCACAAGGTCACGGCAGGAATGTCCGCAAACTTCCCTGTCATAGTTTACAACGGGACTTTCATCAGAAACAACGACGGCGGAAAAATACTGCTCAAAAACCTGTTTGACAAAAACAAAGCTGTTGGTATCGCCGAAGATCTTATAAGCGGCGGTGTTCAGCCTATTGTTTATTCGCTGATAGACGGCACGGAAAAGTTTTCGTATATTCAAAGCAAGATAAACGATGCGGAAAGAGATTTCATTCTTACGAGAAAGGGAGATTACAGAGACAGACCGATAGACAGTTTTGAGCAGCTGACCGAAGGCGAGATATTTTATTTCACCTGCATTGATGACCCTGAAAAGCTCGAACCTTTTTATCTGAAATATAAAGATGAATTCAACTGTTTTTATCAGAGCGATATTTATTCGGGTGAACAATGGCTTGAGATAATACCAAAAAGCGCTTCAAAATCCAAAGCCGCAAATCAGCTGAAAAAACTTCTCGGCTGCGATAAGCTTGTAGTATTCGGTGACGGGATAAATGATATTGACCTGTTTGAAGCGGCTGATGAATGTTATGCAGTAAAAAACGCTGTTGACGCACTCAAGCAGATCGCAACAGGGATAATCGCTTCAAATAACGATGACGGTGTTGCAAAATTTCTTCTTGAACAGTTCGGATAAAAAAGCCTTGTTATCCTGAAAAGGACAGCAAGGCTTTTTGTACTATTTCGTTTTCTCCCAGCGCTCTTTGGTCAGAAGCGAAACATGACCCGTACGCTTTTCGTGAAAATTCGGAAGCTTTAGATCATGACTTGTAAACTGATAAACAAAGCCGCATTTTTCCTGGACACGCTTTGATTTCTCGTTCCCATCGTAATATCCGCACCACACTGCTGACAAATGAAGCTCCTCAAAAGCAAAACTCAGTATCTCTGTTACCGCTTCAGGTATAAGGCCCTGTCCCCAGAACGGCTTGCCGATCCAGTAGCCAAGCTCACACTCATCATTTTTATCAGTAAGATCGGTATCATCTCCGAATTTCAGTCCGATCGAACCAATAGCTATATTATCTGTCCTGAGACAAACAGCGAAAGTATGCGGTTTTTGCAGGACATTGGCTATGATCTCACTGCTCTCATCGACGCTTTCATGCGGCAGCCAGCCTGCTATCGGTCCTATATCAGGGTCTTTAGCATACTCATATAAGCTTGGCGCATCGTTTTTATCCCACGGACGAAGGATCAGTCTTTTGGTTTCAAGTATCATTTCTGCCTCCTGATAGTTTTTCTCTGAACAATTAATCTTATCTATCCTATTGAAAAATCATAAAAAGTATAGTATAATTAAAGCAGATATTTGAAAGGAAATGAGAATATGCTTAAAGGATATTTTGATCTGCCGACTATCACATTTTTCACTCAGGGAAACATATGGACAGGCAGTTTATACACTAACTTCAATTACAGGATAACACCTATAAATATCAAGGGTGATGAAAACACTGCACCACTCAAAGAGCTTCATACACAGGTATGGTATGGCACTTACTGCTATTCTCTTGTAAAAGATTTCGTCAGTGAGTATCATGAAGAAATGACAGAGGCAGGTATTGAAAAGACTGTATCTGAACTCACCGAAGCTTTTGAAGAATTCAAAAAGATACGCAAGACGGTTTCTGCGGAATATAAACTGCACTGAAATGATAAGACTCTGTACCTCACTTTGTACAGAGCCTTTTATTTTTATAATTCGTTTTCCTGTATACTGTAAGGCTTTGAAACAGCAAGAGCTTTCTTTTGGGTATCAGCATCTGAGGCAAGACGCTTATCATGATTATAAAACGGACCGCTTACGAGTCGCTTTCCGTTTGTATCGGTCACGCCAAGTTCAACTGCTGACTTAACGACCGCATCAGCTATTGCCTTTGCATAATCATTTATATGCAGATCAAAATCCTTATTGTCCGTCTCATCAGTCAGGAAGCCAAGTTCAACAAGACAGCTCGGCATATATGTATAGATGTTGACATGATAGTTTATGCTGCTGTCGCCAACATAGCCATAGCAGACACCTCTGTTATTTGAAATGCCGACCTTTTCCAATCCGGAGATAATGTTATTTGCAAGAGCTGTGTCCTCTTTGGGCTCAGCGTTATTGACCCACACCTCAACGCCTCTCATATCTCCAACATAAGCATTTCTGTGCATACACACAAAGAAATCGCATTTTGCATCATTAGCGATCTTAGTCCTGTCCTCAAGTTCAACAAACGTATCTGTATCTCTTGTCATAACAACGTTTACGCCATATTCTTTGAGACAATCACGGAGCTTGAGTGAAATTCTGAGATTATCGTCTTTTTCGAGCCGTGTCTGATCGCTGTTGACTGTTCCCGGATCATAATCTCCGTGACCCGGATCAACACAGACCGTTATATCGTATC
>CAMZIK010000103.1 GCA_947307175.1 uncultured Clostridia bacterium | reverse complement strand
CGCCCCCAAACCCCTTCGGACACACACTTGTTTAATAATATAAATTCTGATTTATAGAAGTAAAAAAAGAGACAGAGGATTTAAACCTCTGTCTTTTTAGTTTGTCTCAGTTGTTTGAAAAACTCGCTCAATATCCCTGCGCACTCGCTTTCAAGCAAGCCGCCGACGAGTTCAGGCTTATGATTATACGGCAGCTCGAAAAGATTCGTTACCGAACCGCAGGAGCCTGCCTTTTGGTCATATGCCCCGAATACGACCCTTTCTATCCTTGAATTTATTACTGCGCCTGCGCACATCGGGCAAGGCTCTAATGTTACGAACAGTTCGCAGTCTATCAGCCGCCAGCCTCCGAGGCGTTTGCTCGCCTCGTCTATTGCGATTATCTCGGCGTGGGTGAGCGGCGATCTGCCGTACTCACGGCGGTTGAAGCCTCTGCCGATTATTTCGCCTGTGGACTTCTTCACGACTATCGCACCGACGGGGACTTCGCCCTGTTTTGCTGCGATCTTTGCAAGCTCAAGGGCTTTTTTCATATACACTTCGTCACGCTGCATCATATGAATTTCACCATAAGCACGAACATTCCCAGCACTGCAACGAGCCAGATGGTCGTTGAGGTATTGGTGACGAAAAGCTTTATTTTTGCGCTGTTTTTAAGGGCGGACGGGTCGTTCTGCATTTTGAAATCAAGCTTGCCGTTACACATGAGTCTGGCAAAGATAAAGGCGGCTATGACCAGGGTAAAGGCATAGATGCAGGACACGGCGATACGCCCGTAGCTGTAATGATCCATCACGACACAGGTGAGCGAATAGCTTGCTATGGAGGCGACTATACGCATTATAACGGCGGATTTTATTGAGCCTGTTTTCAGGGTGTACAGACCGAGAACTGCAGAAAGCAGGGAAGCATAGCCAATTGATGAGATTTCATAGTAGGTGAAAGAGAAAGCGATGACCGAAATGATGAGAGCATATGTGTCGCCGAACTGTCTGAACATCTGAAGTATAGCTCCACGGAACAGGAACTCGGAAACTATGCTGACGAGGATGCAGTTGAAGAACACGAAGATAGCGTCTGCGAGGATACTGTCGGGGTTATGGAACGCAAGGTCGTAAACACAGTCAACATTCATCAGACCAAAGAGCTTATTGATAAGGTAAGTTCCTATCTTGCCCATGACCATTATCACAAGTATGAGATAAATTCCGCTTTTGGAGATCTTTGATCTTTTTGGGGAAGGGATTGCAACTTTAAGGGGTATCTTTGAAAAGTGGATAAATATCCACAGCCCGACGAAGTATTTGAATGTTGTTGCTGCTCCGAAAATTGTGGCGATGATAGGTGTAAAAAATGTTTTCTGCGAATCAAGCTCGGAATAATGTATCGCCATGAGCGATGAGTCGTTAAACATACGGTAAAAGACAAAGGCGATGAGCGCATCTATAAACAGCATTACGAGCATCGTTGCGCCCAGCAGACCGAGACATTTGGTCAGGGCGACCTTTTCGGCGGCATCGGCTTTTTTCTGGAAATAGCCTTCGCCGTCAACGTAGGTATGCTCACGCATATCGTGGACGAAGCTGTACCCATAGGGGTTATCTTTTCGTGATCTCCACTCGGAGAATTCCTTATGGTAGTCATCGAACTGGTTCTGATATGTTTTGCTTTTGGCTATATCTATAAGATAGTTTTCTTTTTTCTCCAAGCGATCACCTCCTGTCACTTATACAAGTATATCACATTTCTTTTAAGAATAAAAGCCCTGTATAAAGAAAATTTTTCTCTCGTACAGGACTTGCGGAAAAAAAGTTTGAGGGAAACCCTCCCAATAGGGCTTCCCTCAGCTATATTCAATAAATTTCCCTTATAAGATCAGCTTGCTTTACGCTGTCTGATCTTTTGTGCTTTGTTTTTCATGAGCTTGCCAAGATGCATACTGATCTCCAGTGCTGCGGAATACTTGTCGATCGCAACGATGACATAGCTTTCGGCATACTTCGGAAATTTTATCGTAAGCGGCCACATATGCTTTACGATCATATCCTCCTCACGCTTGGCAACATCAAAGTGAGCCTTTGCGTTTTCAAGGGCGATCTGAGGATGACGCATACCGTGCGGCTTTTCTCCCTTTTTGCGCTCGACATTTCTCCAGTCGTACAAAAACAGGTCGTGAAGCAGTCCTGCTCTTGCGGCAGAACGGGCATCAAGTCCGAGCTTTTTGCAGACAAGATAATTATAATAGGATACATTGAGACTATGCTGGAAGCAGGTGGTGCTGTAATGATGACGATAATTCTTCATCTCATTTACAACATCGCTGTCAAGCAGGTCTTTGACAAAATCAAAGTATTCTTTCATTTCGTCGGAATACTCAACGCTGTATCTTGAACCCATTGCTTTTGACATAGGCTGATCTCCGTTTCATTTAATTAAAAATAGTACAGTTTCTTGTACTTTATACCACATATTATATCCGATTTTAAAAGCTATGTCAATGGGAATTGATAACATTATGATTACAATTTGCGAAGATTTTTGTTAAAGGATAACAACTTATAACAAAAAGTTTGAAAATATTATGGCGATATGTCTAAAATAAAGATAAAATCAGTAATATTTTCGGTCGTAAAATGTCGGGATAAAATCGGTATCGGCGGAGCTTCTCTGCTGGAAGTATCCGTCAAAGCCAAGTTTTTCGACTTCGCTGATGACGCTTTTATACTCGAAGGTGGAGGTGCGGCGGGAGAGCTTTTTATGCTCGAAGGCTTTATAGACGGGCACGAACTGGCTCATGATGCTGACGAGAAGCTCGTCAGTGCTGAAATTCTCCCCAAGCTTTTGCATGAGTTCTATGGAGTCGTGGCGGTGATTCGGCAGCACGAGGTGGCGCACGATCACGCCGCTTATGAGCATACCGTTTTTATCAAACTGCGGTTTGCCTGCGATAGACACCATTTCACGAATGGCGGTCATTGCGGTGGGGAAGTAGTCGGGTGCGGCGGAATACTCGCTTGAAAGCTCGCTGTCAAAGTATTTGAGGTCGGGCAGGAATATTTTCACTCTGTCGCCGAGCATTCTCAACGTTTCGGTCGATTCATAGCCGCCGCAGTTGTAGACGACAGGTATTTTCAGATCTGATCCGAGCAGGTCGAGCGCATCGCATATCTGCGGAACAAAATGTGTCGGGCTGACGAGGTCGATATTGGCAGCGCCCATATCCTGAAGCCGCAGGAACGTTTCTGCAAGTTCCTTTACGGTCAGCTCAAAGCCTTTGCCTTGGGCAGAGATCTCATAGTTCTGGCAGAAGCAGCAGCGCAGGCTGCACCCCGAAAAGAAGACAGTTCCCGAACCTTTTTCGCCGCCGAGGCAGGGTTCTTCCCACATATGAAGATCGGCTCTTGCTATTCTTACTTTATCGCTTTGTCCGCAGAAGCCTATGGTTTTGGTTCTGTCGATGCCGCATTTTCTGGGGCAGAGAGTGCAGTGCTTCATTTTATCTTCCGTCAAATCTTTCACCTCACAACAAAGACAGGGAGAAAACTCCCTGTCTTGATTTAATCTTTTGTAATTTTGAATCTGCACGTTTCGGTCACGCCTGAGTTCTTGAAATAGAGGTTGAAATACATCAGCTTTGCGTTCTTGTGTGCAAGCAGAGTGACTGTCGTTGTTACTTTGCCGCTGCTGAGGTCGATCTCCTCATTGAGCGTGCCGACAGAATAGCTCATGGTGTCGGTGGCAGTCTCTTTTTCAAGGCACTGAAGCGTTGTCGATGTGATAGTTGTTCTTTTCGGGTCGGCAAGTGGTTTATCTGTTGTGGAAAGCACGACGGTAAGCGTTACGATCTCCCACGGCTCTTTTTCTTGTGTGAAATTTGATGATGCGCCGAGCAGCGATTTATCAGCAATATCAGCTTTGTTCTTTGTTTCAAATACAGCATCGGTTATCTCTGCTTTGTAATGACCGAGCGACGAATTGACTGCCTTTACCTCTTTTTCGAGCTTTGAGGTAGTGCCCTGCGTGGTGGTCTTTTTGGTGCGGGCTGTTGTGGTCGTAGTGGTCTTTGATCTTGTGGTAGTGACCGGAACGTTGCTTTTTCTGTTATTATTGCTTTGCTCCTCAATGGAGTTCACGGCGACAGCTGCGACGAACACGATGATAAAGAATATCAGAAAAACAAAGGCTGCTGCGCTGTTTTTCTTCTTTCCGCCGTTATTGTAGGGGCCTGTCTGCATGGTGCGCATGGCATTACGCTGAGCGAAGACCTGCCCTGCGGGAGTGAAGCCTGTTGATGCGGAAGCGGCTGCTTTGCGCTGCTGCTGGGCGGTAAAGCGCTGATAGGCAGTCTGCTGAGGCTGAGTAGATTGCTGGTATAATTGCGCCACACGGTTATCGGTGCTGCTTTGCTGGCGCTGCTGGTCGGGATACGACTGCGACGTTATCGGTCTGTATTCTCTGCTGAGATTGTAGTTGTAGTCGTCCCTTACAAAGCGTGACTGGTCGTTCCGGCGATTGAAGTCGCTCAGGTCAAGCCCTGCATTGGCACGGGCGCCGAAATTCTCTCTTGCGAAAGCGTTGCGGCGTTCCTCCTTGAGTTCTTGCTGAACGAAGGATTCGCCTGTATCTCTCAGTCCTGAGCTGTAGCTCCTTGCGGTGTGAGAGTGTTCGTTTGCGGAGTATCTTTCGCAGGAGATGTCATCTTCTCTTGCGGTGAAACATTCGGGGCAGATAGCCTCGTCCCTGCTTTTGAATCTGTATCCGCAGATCCTGCATTTTCTAACCAATCAAAACACCCCTTTAACCGAGCTTTATTATCTGTGTGCCGCTTGTTGCGGGCTCGCAGATCCAAGCCTGTGCATAATCTTTTTTTATTTTTTCAAGTGCGGTCTGAGCCTTGTTCGGATCTTCAAACACTCCGAACACTGCTGAGCCGCTGCCGGTCATGAGCGAGCCGAGCGCACCTGCGCCGAGCAGATCATTTTTTGCCTGCTGTATCTGTTTTTCCTGCGCTGCAAATTCAAGTGCGTTGAACATTTCTGCGCACATTGCCTTGATATTGCCTTCTTTGAGCTGATGGATAAAAGCCTGCGTATTGCAGTGAGGTACTTGCTGCAGGCTGTCATATTTTCTGAAAGCTTCGGGAGTTGAGATGCTCACATCTGGTTTTACCACGACGAAGGCACATCTTGGCTGCCACAGAGGAGTCATTATTTCTCCCACGCCTTTGCAGAGCTGCGTGCCGCCTGCGATGCAGAAGGGAACGTCTGCGCCAAGCGTAACTCCAATTTCACAAAGCTGCGATCTTTTGAGATTTGTGTCAAACATCGCATCGAGCGCACAGAGCATTGCTGCGCAGTCTGCGCTGCCGCCTGCCATTCCAGCCATTGACGGAAGGCGCTTATCTACGCTTACGGTGACGCCGCCTGTTTTAAGCCCTGTGAACTTTTCAAAAGCATCTGCTGCTTTCCAGATAAGGTTAGAACTGTCGCAGGGGAAACCCGCTTTGCCGCAGATTATCTTATGCTCGTCGGTATTGTTTATCTGAATATCGAGAGAATCAAATAGGCTCACCGACTGCATCACGGTTTCAAGTTCGTGGTAGCCTTCAGCGGTTCGCCCGACAATATCGAGCGTAAGGTTGAGCTTGCCGAAAGCCATTGCTATGCAGTTATTGTATTTTGCCATTTTTAAGATCCTCTAAAAACTCGCCGATACGTTTTACGGCTTCACGCAGGTGGTTTATCGAATAGGCATACGAGACCCTGACGAAGCCTTCTCCGCACGCACCGAAGGCGTCTCCGGGAACAACTGCGACTTTTTTGCTGTATATCAGCTTTTCGCAGAACTCAGCGCTTGAAAGTCCTGTGCTTTTGATGCAGGGGAACACATAGAAAGCGCCCTGCGGAGTAAAGCAGTCAAGACCGAGCTTGTTGAAAGCGTCAACGACGAAGCGTCTTCTCATATCATATTCGTTTTTCATTTTTTCTATGTCGCTTATGCAGCTTTGCATCGCTACGACTGCTGCATACTGGCTGACGGTGGGTGAACACATTATAGCATACTGGTGCAGTTTTAAAAGCTGGGAAACTATCGGCTGTGGTCCGCCGACAAATCCGAGTCTCCAGCCTGTCATGGCAAAGCTTTTTGAAAAGCCGTTTATGACTACTGTGCGCTCACGCATACCTTCTATCTGTGCAAAGGAAACGTGCCTGCCCGAATATGTAAGCTCTGAATATATCTCGTCGGAGATAACGATGATATTTGTGCCCTTGAGTACCTGTGCAATGCTTTCGAGGTCCTCCCTGCGCATTATTGCGCCTGTGGGATTGTTGGGAAAAGGCAGAACGAGAAGCTTTGTTTTGTCGGTTATCTTTTCGCTCAGCTCATCTGCTGTAAGTCTGAACTCATTTTT
This sequence comes from uncultured Clostridia bacterium, assembly GCA_947307175.1. Lineage (GTDB taxonomy): Bacteria > Bacillota > Clostridia > Oscillospirales > Ruminococcaceae > Hominimerdicola. Next base: position 3,530 of record CAMZIK010000103.1, on the reverse strand, counting down.
GGCTTTTGTTTCGATCACAACAGCTTTACCGCCGCATATCTCGACGATAGGGCAATAGCATACAAAGCTCGGCTCGACGACAAGAACTTCATCGCCAGGTTCGACCATACATCTGATGCAAAGGTCTATTCCCTCAGAGCCGCCGACGGTGACTATTATCTCGTGTTCGGGGTCGTAATGTGTATTTATGGTGCGTTCAAAGTATTTGGAGATCTCTTTTCTCAGCTCGATAAGACCGGAGTTTGCGGTATAGCAGGTCTTGCCCTTTTCGAGAACGTCGATAGCTTCTTTTCTCACCAGCCACGGCGTTTTGAAATCAGGCTCGCCCACGCCCAGCGAGATAACTCCCTTCATGCCCTGAGCAATATCAAAGAATTTTCTGATGCCTGACGGCTTCATGTCCCTGATAGTTTTGCTGAGCGCTTTGTTGTAATCTATCATAGGAACAATCCTCTTTCGTCTGTTTCCTCGCTGCCGATGATGATGCCGTTGTCCTTATAGACTCTGAGTCCGAAATGGGTGGTGGTCTCCTGAACGGCATCTATTGCGGCAAGGCGCTGGGAAACGAACAGGGAGATGTCTCTGATGTTCTTTCCTGTGACCTCGACGATGATGTCGTAGGTTCCTGACATAAGGCGGACTGCCTGCACCTGATCGTAGCTGGAGATCTGCTTGGCGATCTCGTCAAAGCCCGACTGGGACTGCGGCGTTACTTTAAGCTCGATAAGCGCAAAGACGCTGTTTGGGTCGTAGGCGCTCTCGTCTATGATAGCGGCATAGCCGTTGATTATGCCGTCCTTTTCGAGCTGTTCTATTTCCTGTTTTACTTCCTGTTCGGTCTTGCCGAGCATAACTGCAAGCTCGGAATCCGAAAGCCTTGCATTTGTTTTTAAAAGCTCAATAAGCTGATCCATTGCCTTGCGCCTCCTTGGTTTATTAGAAACATTAAGATAAATCAGAATTTAGCGGAGCGAAGCTCCGCATAGGATTTCTTTTCTAAGGGGAAAACCTATAGGGAAGACAAGGAAGCCTTGCCTTACGGCGTAGGTGCGCGGACTTTTCTTCCCTACGGTTTTCCCCTTAGTATCCCTTTTCCCTTCACCTATCTTTTGCCGCCACCAACTCAATATCCTGTGCAGGCGGCATAATGCTGCAAGACGCAGTTCGACTGGGCTCGCTGCTACGCCACTTGCGACCTACGAAGTCATTTGGCGGACAGTTTTGTTCATTCCTAATCTTATGAAAAGATTTGCACCCGAAGGGGTTTGGGGGCGACCGGAAAGCCCCCAAACAAGCGCCGTGCGTGCTAGCACAAATTCTGATTTATCAATGTAAAATGGAACATTAGAAATAATAATGCCTGCGTGGGTTTGTTTGTTGAAAACGGTGTGATAACAAAATGAAATCCTTTGCTCTTACAGCGCAAATATGCAGACCGCTGCTATTATCCACAAAAGCAGCAGCGCAGGCACACAAAACAGGAATTTCAGCTTCTTCGTTTTGTGATGCCAGAAGAACATTCCGACAAGTGCGCCGATGCTGCCGCCTATCGCAGCAAACATTATCAGCGTTATTTCGGGTATGCGCCAGCGCTTTTTCCTTGCACGGCTTTTGTCGATGCCGTAGGCGATGAATGCAATAAGATTCACTATAAGCAGATACACCAGCACTGCGGTCATATGGTTTGTGAGAAAGTCTTTCATATTCGCTCCGTTTTTGTGTTAGAGTAAACCTATCGTTTGTCTCAATGGGTACCTGAGTGTTTCTGCTGAGCAACTGAGGAGATCCTCTTGGGGGATGACCCTTCTCAAAAGGGGTTCCCCCAATTATTCAACAGAAATCCTTTGGTGTGCTTATTTGAAATAAGCGACGCCGCTTTCAAATATCTTCTGGTCTTTATTGCCGCAGACGTTCTTGGTGATGTCTGTGCCGATACGCTCGGAGTGACCCATTTTACCGAGAACTCTGCCGTCAGGCGATGTGATACCCTCGATAGCCTCGAAAGAGGTGTTCGGGTTGCACTGTATATCAAATGTCGGCTCGCCGTCAAAGTCTACATACTGGGTAGCGATCTGTCCGTTTTGTGCGAGCTTGTCTATCAGCTCGGCGGAAGCAACAAATCTTCCTTCACCGTGAGAGATGGCGATATTGTGTACATCGCCGACCTCGCAGCCGTACAGCCACGGCGACTTGTTTGAAGCGATGCGTGTATTGACCATCTTGGATTGGTGTCTTGCTATCTTGTTGAATGTGAGCGTAGGTGAGTCTGGCTGCATATCAACGATCTCGCCGTAAGGCACAAGACCGAGCTTGATGAGTGCCTGGAAGCCGTTGCAGATACCCAGCATAAGTCCGTCACGCTTTTGCAGCAGATCACTGATAGCGTCCTTGAGCTTTGGATTGCGCAGGAATGATACGATGAACTTTGCGCTTCCCTCTGGCTCGTCGCCGCCGCTGAAGCCGCCAGGGATCATTATTATCTGGGACTGCTTTATCTTGCGCTCCATAACGTCAACAGACTCTCTGATAGCGTTCATATTGAGGTTCCTGATGACCATTACATCGACATCTGCGCCTGCACGCTCGAACACTCTTGCGGTGTCGTACTCGCAGTTGGTTCCGGGGAATACAGGGATAAGCACTCTCGGCTTTGCGGTCTTTATTGCAGGGGAGAGCTTTGTTTCGCAGTTATATGTGAACTTCTTCGGTTTGAAGTCAGGCTCTTTGACGTGAACTGGATAAACGGGTTCAAGCTTGGAAGCCCACTTCTTATACAGGTCATTAAGGTCGATGGTGTATTTGTCGGTAACAACTGTGTAAGCGGTCGTTGTTTCACCGATAACTCTCTCGTCTGTGTCTGCGCCGTCTGCAAGCTCGATAACGAATGCGCCGTAGCATGCTCTGTAAAGCTCGTCGGAGGAGATGTCACCCGTGAACTTGAAACCGATGCGGTTACCGAACGCCATTTTTGCGATAGCCTCAGATACACCGCCGTAAGAAACAGCCCAGCAGGAGAGTACTTTACCTTCGTCGATAAGCTTCTCAACTTTCTTGAATACTTCTTTGAGCGAATCAAAATCTATAAGCTTGTTCTCATCGTATTTTGGCTTGATGAGAATAACTTTGGAGCCTGCTTTCTTGAACTCCTGTGAAACGACCTTATCGGAGGTGGAAACGGAAACTGCGAACGAAACCAGCGTAGGCGGAACGTCTATCTCCTCGAATGTTCCTGACATTGAGTCCTTGCCGCCGATAGAACCGCAGCCCAGTGCTATCTGTGCTTTATATGCGCCCAGCAGAGCAGCCATTGGCTTGCCCCAGCGGTCAGGGTTGTTCTGTGTTCTTTCAAAGTATTCCTGGAAGGTCAGCCAGCATTTTTCGTAGGTACCGCCTGTTGCGACTACCTTTGCGATAGACTCAACAACAGCGCTCATAGCGCCGTGATACGGGCTGATAGAGGAAAGATACGGGTCAAAGCCCCACGCCATTACGGAAGTGGTCTTTGTCTGACCGTGAAGAACAGGTATCTT
>CAMZIK010000102.1 GCA_947307175.1 uncultured Clostridia bacterium | reverse complement strand
TGCGGTTACAGGATCAGCTGCCCTGACGGAAAGATCGCTGCTGTCTGCACTGACCTTGGCTGCGTAACACAGACTGTCTGGGAAAATATCAGAGACTGCGACCTTGTGCTGCTTGAATCAAACTATGACCCGTATATGCTTACGCACGGTCCGTATCCGTATGAACTGCAAAAAAGGATAAGCTCAGATCACGGTCATCTTTCAAATCCCGACTGCGCTGATACGCTGGTCCAGCTTGTAAAAAGCGGCACGAACAAATTTATTCTCGGACATCTTTCACAGCACAACAACGACCCGATAACCGCTGAAAATACGGCGATAGGAACTCTAAGCGGAATGCAACGCAACAGAGACTATATCCTGCATATCGCAAAGCCTGACGGCGAAGGACTGGCGGTGGCGTTTTGATAAAGATAAATCTTATCACAGTCGGCAAGCTCAAAGAGAAATACTGGCGTGATGCCGTTGCTGAATATTCAAAGCGTCTCAGCGCTTTTTGCAAACTTGAAATTATCGAGCTGAATGAATCAAAGCTGCCTGACGACCCGTCCGACAAACAGAAGCTTTCAGCACTGGAAGCTGAAGCTAAAGCGATACTGCCCTACATTGAAATCAAAAGCTCGTTCACATTTGCAATGTGCATTGAAGGAAAGCAGATGACAAGCGAAGAACTGTCCAAGAAATTGGACTTGTGCGGCGCAAACGGCTTTTCAACGATAAATTTCATTATAGGCTCGTCTTTCGGCATTGCAGACAGCATTAAGAAAAGATCGGACGCACAGCTCTCGATGTCTGAATTGACTTTTCCTCACCAGCTCGCAAGAGTAATGCTGATCGAACAGATTTACCGTGCTTTTCAGATAAGCGCGAACACCAGATATCATAAATGAAGGTGAAAAAATGACAGATCTTCTTATTGACAAGTGCATCAGAAAATTCAATATCATGCTTGAGACCTGCAAAAACAGAAGCGACTGCGATGAACTACCTCACAGCCTTGTGATACAGCAGGTCAAGGCATCTAAAAGCGGCTGGGTGTACACCGCTAAAAAAGTGCTTGCAGCGTGGCGGTACGAAAACGGGAGCCTGATGCAGATACCTACCGATGCAAAGCCTGTGCAAAAGACTGTTTCGGGCGAACTATTCAGCGAAGGGCTTGCACAGTTCGGTCTTGACAAGTTAAGAAATAAAGCGTTCATCAACGTCTTTTTCGGTGAAAACATCTCCATGGGATTTGAATATAACATGAGTGCAAAAGGCGCATCTTTCGCACTTGACAACGAGATCGTAAGCTGGGAAAAATAAAGAGTTTGGCATAATAACCAAACTCTTTTTTGTTATTCGTTTTCAAAAAGCGGTGTTGAGAAATATCTTTCCGCAGTATCGGGAAGCACCGTAACAACGGTCTTTCCTTTGCCAAGCTTCTTTGCGAGCTTCTTTGCCGCAGCGACATTTGTTCCGCTTGATATACCGCACATTATGCCTTCAAGCCTTGCAAGGTCTTTTGCGGTATTTATTGCCTCATCATCCGAAACGATATAGATATTGCTGTAAATTTTCTGATTGAGATTATCAGGGATAAGCCCGTCGCCGATGCCCATCTGAAGATGAGTTCCGACAGTTCCGCCTGCAAGGATAGCTGCATTTTCGGGTTCAACAGCCCATATCTCTATCTCAGGATACTGCGCCCTGAGCACCTCACCGATACCGCTGATCGTTCCGCCCGTACCTATTCCCGAACAGAAGCCGTCAATGCGGCAGCCTGTCTGTTCAAGTATCTCTACGCCTGTGTGGTATTTATGAGCAAGCGGATTTGCAGGGTTTGAAAACTGCTGCGGAACGAAAACCTTCGGGTCTTCACTCGCCATTTTCATCGCAAGTTTAACGCACTCGTCCATACATTCACCGATATTTCCGTCATCATGTACAAGCTCGACCTTTGCGCCATAGTGCTGAACAAGCTTGCGTCTTTCCTCGCTGACAGAATCGGGCATGATTATCACGGTCTTGTATCCTCTGACAGCACCAATGAGCGCCAGACCGATGCCCTGATTTCCCGAAGTAGGCTCAACAATTATCGTGTCCTTACCGATGAGTCCCCTTTTTTCTGCATCAAGTATCATATTATAAGCTGTTCTTGTTTTGATAGAACCTCCGACATTCAGACCTTCAAACTTCACAAGTATCTCAGCGCTGTCCTCATCGACCATCTTACCAAGCCGAACGATCGGCGTGTGCCCAATACAATCCAGCACATTGTTATATATCATAAACTCCTACCTCCAAACTAAGTTATGTATATTGTAGCACACTTTCTCTCTTTTTGCAACTAAAATCCGGCACATTCCAAAGCTTTTGTTACTGTTTTTCTGAGCTGAACGCCAGTCAGCGGTATTTCAAGCTCCTGTGCAGTCTGCGCCCAGGTATGGAGCCGCTGGTCGCAGCTGTCGAAATAGCGGTGGATCAAGACTTTTCTGATAAACGGACTTGAGATCTTTTCGCAGCCTGATTCAAGTCTGCGTCTTCTGAGCATCACCTGTGAAAGCTCAAGCCAGAGATCGATCATTTTTGATCTGCTGCGTTTATAGTCGCCCTGAACGACCGGTTCGGGCAGAACATTATTCTGTCTCAGCATTTTTTCGACTCTCAGACTTCTCTGTGTCAGTTCAATGATCTCCCTTTTGAGCATTTTCTCACGGTAAACATAGCTGCGGTACTTGCCAAGCTCACGGGTAGAGAGCCTGCACACAGGTTTCGGCTTTGGTTCCTGCTCTGTCTTCATTATTTTATTATATGTTTCAAGCATATCTATTGCTGTAAAGAATTCTTTTGCGCCCATAATTAGCCTCCTTGATAAATTATAACAAACAACTGCTGCACGGGGAAGCAGCGATCTCAGCTTGGAAAGTCCACATCTTTCCTGCTCTGACAATAGTATAGCACAAACGTTCCTATTTGTCAAGAACGTTTGTTCTTTTATAGTACGTTTTTAAGGACACAAAAAAAGAAACCCCGCATCAGCGAGGTTTCAAAATTCAAAAAAACTATGTCGGCGTATATTTTGTTCCAAATGAGATCGACTGAGATTGCTTAACATCTTTCGGCGGATCAGGATACTGACCAACGATCTCTTTAGCAGCTTGGTTAGCGACCCATTGAGCACAGCCGATATACGATTCTTCATCCATTATGATATAAACATAACCGGAATCATCACCGTTATCACGCATTGCCTTTGAAACTGCACCGAAAACAGTCTTCTCATATGTATCAGACCCTAATGATTCAAGATCCTTTACAGCGCCTTTTACCGAGACTGTATGTGCATCAATGTTGTCTGATGCAGCCATAGATGCTGCACTTTTTGCTGTTGTAAATGCAAGCTTAGCGTTTGCATTAGCCGATTTGAGCCTTGCCTTCTTGATAAAGTGCATCATTGTCGGAACAAGGATAGCTGCCAGTACGCCGATAATGGCAATAACTACCACAAGTTCGACAAGGGTAAAGCCCTTTTTGTTCCTGCGATAAGTATTCATAATTTCCCTCCGTAATCTAACGCATAAAGCGTCCCCAATAGATACGTTTCATAATTCCACTTACATTATAGCAGGTTTTCATAAAATGTCAACTATTATCGCTGCGAAAACGATAAAGTTTACAAAATAAATGAAATTAGAAAAAAAAGAACGACCGCATCAGCGATCGTTCTTAGTTGTTCTAATTATTGATTAGAAGAGGTTCTTTGCAGACTTAACATCCTTTGGTGGGTTAGGATACTTGCCGCAGATAAGCTTGTCAGAGCTTCCGCACCAGTAAGCCTCGTTTGTTGTTGTTGTCTCATCATCGTCAAGTGTTGGATCGAAGGAGATCTTGCAGTAACCAGTCTCGCCACCGTTGTCTCTCAGAGCAACCTTAACAGCCTTAGGAAGTTCCTTGGTCTCGTCCAGGTTCTTAACTTCACCAGTGTAGTTCAGAGCTTCAACGCTCTTGTTGTCAGAGATGAGGTCAGAAGCTGTGTTGTTGCAAGTTGTGAAGATCAGCTTAGCGTTAGCGTTAGCGGTCTTAAGTCTTGCCTTCTTAACATAGTTCATCATTGTTGGAACCAGGATAGCTGCCAGTACGCCGATGATTGCGATAACTACTACGAGCTCAACGAGTGTGAAGCCCTTCTTGTTTGACTTTCTCATAGAAAATCCCTCCATAATAAATTTTAATATAAAAGCATTGCACCCCAATATGCAATGAACTTTCCATTGGTTTTCGCCTTGGGACTTTCCCGTGTCCCTTAGCTTGATTCTTATTATACTCAGAATATCCGATTTGTCAATAGTTTTTATAAAACTTTTTTAACTTTGTGCATTTTGACAAATCCGAAGTGGTTTTAAGTATATTTTAGCCAAAATGTTTAACTATTTTTACAAATTGAACTTTTGACCAAAGAATCACAACGAATCATAGCATCTTTCGATACATATTTCGCGGTTTCTTTCTGAAACCTTAGTCAGTATACAACATAAAAATCAATTTGTCAATAGGTTTTACCAAATTTGTCGAAATTGTCGGAAATAATATCGGAAATTTTGCACGTTAAGTCATTATGTACAAAAAGTATTTACAATTTAACTTAAAAAAATCAATACAGTCTGCTCGCAAGCAGACTGTATCCTCTCATTTTACGCTATAAACTGCTCTTGCAAGAGCGCTTACCTGCTGATTTGTATTAAATGCCGACGGTGAAAAGCGCACCACTCCCTGCTCTGTTGTTCCGAGAGTTTCGTGCGTCAAGGCAGCGCACTGAAGTCCTCCTCTGAGTGCAAAGCCCTTTTGTGAAAGCATCTGCGCCGTTTTTTCCGAGTGCATATCTCCTATATTGAAAGCTACGACAGGCACTCTACGGCTGCCCTGCTCATATATCTTTATACGTTTGTCCTCGGCAAGCATTTGTTCAAACTGCACACAAAGCCGTTTTTCGTGTTCAAACATTCTTTTCGGCGTTGTGCGTTTTACAAATCCGATCCCCTTGCCAAGCCCGATTATGCCAACGGTATTGAGAGTTCCGCTTTCCAGCTTTTCGGGCAGAAAGTCCGTCTGCTCCAGCTGTGCAGACGTTGCACCTGTTCCGCCCTCGATTATTGTGGAAAGTGCATAATTCCCGTTTGAGATCAGCAAGCCTGTTCCTGTCGGTCCGTAAAGAGCCTTATGACCTGCGGTGCAGAGGAAGTCGAAGCCGTCATCGAGCGAAACGTCAAGCACTCCGCACGCCTGAGCGCCGTCGCCAATGAAGCATATGCCGTATTCTTTGCAAAGCGCCGCTATCTTTTGGTACGGCATTATCCTGCCTGTCACATTTGAAGCTGCGGTGCAGACTATCGCACGGGTATCCTTTTCAATCAGCCTGCGGAAATTCTGAACAGTTTTCTCATCGTCATCTTCGGTCCTTGCGACAGAGAACCGCACTCCTCTCATTTTCCACAAAGCATAAACGGGTCTTGCCACGGCGTTGTGTTCATGATCCGAGATGATGATATGACCGCCGAACTGAGCTATGCCTTTTATCGCCATATTCAGAGCATAGGTGCAGTTCTGCGTAAAAGCGACGTTTTCGACCTGAGCCTTGAACATTTCCGCCGCAGCTGAGCGCACCTCAAAGACCCTCTGCGCAGCCTCCTGCGACAGCTTATGTCCGCTTCTTCCGGGGTTTCCCCCATATCTTTCCACCGCAAGTGAGACTGCTTTTGCAACTGCAGGCGGCTTTGGAAAGCTGGTTGCGGAATTATCGAAATTTATCATGAAGTATCTCCTATCCGGTCTGGATTATCCTTTTATAAGGTATTCCGAATTCGTCCAGCTTTGCGGTTATCACGGCAGGAGGATTTTTGATCCTTATGGAATATCCGCAGCCGGAGCCTGCATTTTTCGGTGTTCTTTCTATCTCACAGTAAAACCCCTGCCCGTTGAGCATTCTTTTTGCTTTCATGGCATAGGTTATAGATGTCATTGCGATCAGTGTTTTTTTCGTATCTCTTACCTCCTTCCCTGCTGATCTTGCAGACAGATGATACTGCCCGACACTATATTATATGCAGTCCCCGACATTTTGACAAAAACAAAACAGCCATAAGCAAGCTTACAGCTGTCAGAAAAAAAGTGTTCTTTTGATGCTTTGTCTTTCTCTATAATATATAGTATATATTAATAGCCGTACTGTTCAAGGAAGTCTCTGTACTGCTTATACTTCTCTGAATAATCGTCCTGGCCGCTGGAATCCTCGGTACTCTTTGTCTCATCGAGAGTTACCTGAAGATCTATCATCTTGCCGTCTCTGTGAACGGTGATCTTGACTGTATCGCCGGGCTTATACTTATTCTTGACCGCATTCAGCTCAGCAAGGCTGGATATAGACGTGTCGTTGATGCCGATTATAACGTCGTTCACCTTGATACCTGCTTTTTCAGCTCCGCTTCCCTTTGTAACGGTCACTACCATATATCCTCTCGGTATATCATAGTATTCCGCATATGTTGCAGAGACATTTCTTCCTGTGATGCCAAGGCTCGGTCTCTTGACGAATCCGTCTTTCATAAGGCTCTGGATTATCGGCATAGCCTCATCTATAGGGATAGCAAATCCCAGACCTTCGCCGTAGGTATTGGAAACCTTCGCAGATGTGATGCCGATGACCTGACCGTAAGCATTTATCAGCGGACCGCCAGAATTACCGTTATTGATAGAAGCATCGGTCTGTATGAGCGTCATTGTTCTGTCCTGTATCTGAAGAACTCTGTCCTTTGCAGAGATGATACCAGATGTTACGGAGTTTGCAAGTGAAAAACCAAGAGGGTTTCCGATAACTATGGAAACTTCTCCTACTCTGATCTCAGACGATTTTCCGAACTCACAAGCCGTAAGCTCCTTATCCTTTGCATCTATCTTGAGTACAGCAATATCCGTCTGTGTATCCTTGCCTACGATAGTTGCCTTATAGGTGAGGTCCTCCTCCTTTACAGACGAGTCCTTTGCATATGACTTAGGCAGCAGCACCGACACTGTCTTTGCGCCGTCAACAACGTGTGCATTTGTGATGATATAGCCGTCCTTGCTCATAACTATGCCTGTACCGGTAGCCGTTCCGTTAGAAAGGATACACGAGATACCCACTACCGAAGGTGAGACCTTGGTAACGATGTCTGGGATAGACATCGCATCGGCAGGCGTTGAGAGCTGAGCGATAGTCGGCAGGTTCTTCCTGTCTATCTCCGAAGAACTGTCAGGCTTTTCGCTGTCGCTGCTGTCGTTTTTGTCCGCAGCGTTTGTTGTATTTGTGGAAACCGGATTATTTCCTGTGATAAGTGTATATCCTACTACCGAGGTAGTGCCGATAGCAATTACGCTTAGAATAGCGATAACGGCTGTGAGTATCCTTTTGCCTTTTGACGTCTTTGGCTTTTTCGGGGAATAATAAAACTCATTGGAGCTTCCCGTCTGATTGAAATTGGTATAACCGTTCTGGTCATAATACCCGTTATATCTTGTTCGGTCGGAACGATCCGAGCTGTTCGTATATCTTCCGTAATTATTGTTATTGAAATCATTCATAAACAAAGACCTCCCTGGACCCATTTCCCAAACTCTATTTTATATTATAGCCGTAAATGTGATAGTTTTATGATAGTAAAACTATTGTTTTATGATTTTTGGACGATAGATCACTATCTGTCCTCGTCCCACTGTCCGACCCTTTGCTGTATGCTTTGCTCATCAAATCCGAACCAGGTCATCTCCCATATGACAAGCGCTGAAAAAAGCTCTGCGCCGTATTTGCTGACGCTCTTTTCATCTGCACGGTATCCGAGCGTATCAGCCCACGGGTTTATCTCCAGGCCGTATTTTTCGGGGTCGTCTTCAAACCTTGCGCAGACATTGTCGCCCAGCGACCCGTCAAGCAGCGTTATCTTTTCTATTTCGATCACTGCTTTATCGTCAGTTTCAGGCTTTATTGATTTTAACGTTCTCAGGCAGCCTTCAAACGCTTCCCTGGTATGCTGCAAATCAGGTGAATTCTTGCATAATCCAAGGAACTCATCTGTTAATGCGCACTCATCACACGATCTTATGACCTCATAAAAATACATAGTCTCTCCTAAACCTAAGCTTGTTTGCTTCTTTAAGCCGCATATCCGTAAAGCAGCCGAACTGCTCAATACAGAAGCTATTGTATCACATATTTCCGCATTTTTCAAGACTAATATAAAAAATACCTGCTTTCTATCAGACCAGCGAAAGAATGTCCTCATAGGAGAGCGAAGGCTGGAGAGCGAGATTTACAGCCATTGAGGTATAATCAGCGCCGTTTTTCACAAGCAGATCGATATTTCTCGGAGTCACCATCATCGCTTCGCTGCCGCTGCCGTGATCGGTGACCGTAGGTATCCCGACAGCTATGCATCTTGCGCCTAAAGTACGCTCCGAAAGCTCTTTGCGTGAATTTGCCACACCGCTTCCCGGAGAAATGCCCGTATCGGTTATCTGTATCGTCCTACCCAGATTTGCCGTGTCTGCACAGGCAAGCGCATCGACTGCTATGACCGTTTTTGCTCCGACACGTTCACAAACCGCTTTGATAAGATCGCTCGCTTCTATCCCCGTCTGTCCGAGAACGCCAGGCTGGACAGCGCAGACATCGCTCAGGTCTCCGGTGTCAAGCTCTTTTGCAAGCGTTCTGATATGCCGTGTCGCAAATATCCTGTCAGCGCACAGCGGTCCGACCGCATCGGGCGTGATGTTCCTGTTTCCCAAGCCTGCAACAAGGGTAGTCCCCTGCGGTCTCAGCAGGGCTTTAAGCTCCCCTGCTATCAGCTCACAGCGCAGCTTTGTGTATTCGCTGTAATTGTCCATGCTGCCGTCAGTCATGGTTATGGTGATATACCTTCCCACAGCTTTGCCAAGCTGTCTTGCAGCCTGCTCGGTAAAAATGTGTATTCGCTGGATTCTAAGCCCAGCTTTTTCATTCGTATCGGTCTGAACGGCAACTCCACCGTAAGTATCGGTATCGATCTGCAAAACAGATTCTGCCGCAAGGTCTGTGCGTATCATAAAAATATTGCCTCTCTTCCTCATTTATGTACATTTTGAACACAACATGCCGAAAAGAAACTTCAAAATTGTTGAAATTTTTTCTCAAAAAAGCTTGCAATCCGCGCGCAGATGTGCTACAATATAATGCAAGGCTTGTTTATTAAGGGTAGCTGCATCTCCTCTCAGTCTGTAGCTAACTTATCCAAATAAGTGCGAATTTATTCATAAGGATCAGGAGGTGTCGGTATGCCAAACATTAAATCTGCTAAGAAGAGAGTCAAGGTAATTGCAACAAAGACTGCAAGAAACAAGGCTATCAAGTCTGACCTCAAGACAGCTCTCAAGAAGGCTGACGCTGCAGTAAACGACAATGCCGAGAACAAGGCTGAGATCGTAAGAGCTGCTATCAAGAAGGTCGATATGGCTTGCACAAAGGGCATTATGCACAAGAACAAGGCAGCAAGAAAGAAGTCACAGCTCGCAAAGAAGCTTGGCTAAGAACAAGTAATTGAGCCGTCCGTAAAGGGCGGCTTTTTTCATGATATTTTCAAATTGTTTTTGCAGCTTTCTTCTGATTGACATCAGTGCTTTATTATAGTATAATGATAATGTTTTATTATAAGTTATCTGTTTATCGGTGGTGTAAATATGGATTGGGAATCAATAAAGAAAGTGACGGGTATTTTGTTTGAATACCTGCCCAATACACTGAAACTGTTTGCGGTCACGCTTCTTTTCGCTATACCTGTGGGAATGCTTGTGACGATGCTGAAAAAATGCCGCTTCAAACCCGTTTCTTGGCTCACGAATTTCTACATACTTGTTATGCGAGGCACTCCGCTGATGCTTCAGATAATCGCGATATACTATGCGATACCGATGCTGAAAGCAAGCTTTGCAAAAGATGGCACAACAGGCTTCTTTGCAAACTTCATAAACGGCATCGACACCAGGAGCGACAGCTATATGTTCTCAGCGCTGTGTGTGGCTTTTGTTCTCAACTATGCA
>CAMZIK010000101.1 GCA_947307175.1 uncultured Clostridia bacterium | reverse complement strand
GCGGAATGATAAATGCTCCCGGAACAAAGTTCTGTTCAGGCTGCGGAAACAAACTCAACTAACAGCATACAAAAACAAGCTCTCAAAAGTGAGGGCTTGTTTATTTTTGTGCGCACAAAAAATCCCTACCCGAATGTTTCGGATAGGGATATTAAAGCTTTAATCCTGCTTTTTCTTGATGACAGCCAACGCCGCAACACCGATAAGGATCACAGCGACAGAAGCTGCCGCACCCGTGTGACCCGTGAGCGGAGGTCCGTCGTAAGCAGGCTGGCTGCTTTCGGTCTGACTGCTGCTTTCGGTCTGACTGCTGCTTTCAGGCTGACTGCTGCTTTCAGGCTGACTGCTGCTCTCAGGTTCTTTGATGCCGTAGAACTCATTGATGCACTTGTTTATCTTGTCAAAGTCATAAAGACCCGAATAATCCTTCAAGCCGTCTTCGTTTTTCTCTGTGAGAACGTAATCAACCTTTGCACCTGAGTCAACGTCGGTAAGGTCGCTGCGCAGGAACTTGAGCAGACCCGATATCGTAAAGTATCCCGCATCTGAGAAATAGTGCTTGGTCACCATACAAGCTCCGCCGCCCGATGTCTCACCGATGATAAGAATACCGTCCTGCTGAGCCACGCACGGTGTAAAGTTGCCGCAGGAATAAGACGCCTTTGAGGTGAGTATCGCAAAGTTGAGATCATAGCATACGTTCTTGTCAGCATCATCGAACACGCCGTTGAGGTCAAGATCCAGCGTGGTTTCGGTGAAAATGACATTCCCAGTTAAACTGCTGCGTGTGATAGACGTAACAGCGTTGGTTTTCTTTTTCTTGTTGGCGATAATAGCATTGATATAGTGAGCAACGTCTTCATCGCCGCCTGTGTTAGCGGAAAGGTCGATAACAAAGTTCTTGCATCCTTTCTTTGCAGCGTAGTCCAGCGACCATTTCAAGTCATTCACGATGCTGTTGATAAAGCCGTCGAATGAGAAGAACGCAGTCTCGCCCTTGACGTAAAGTGCCGCTTCGTCCTTTTTCCACTCCTTGACCGGTTTTGTTCCTTCAAGGGCTTCTTCTCTGAAAGTTTTTACTGCCTCATCTTCAGGCATCGAATAAACAATTCCGGTCAGCACAGTAATGACATCATTGTCCTTCTCGGATTTTTTATCAAAAGACTTGACCAGCGCTGATCGTTCAATATCTTTGTTTTCACCGAGCTTTTCTTCCAGAAAACCGCCGATGAGATTTGTGTGTCCGCCGTCATCGAACAGTCCCGAAAGTATGGTGATACCCATATAGAACTCTGCTCTGTCGGTGGACAGCAGATATTTCCTGGCTTTGCGTGTGGCGTCGCTGTATGTTTCAAGAGTTTTATCAAAGCCTTTTGCAGCGATGCTCTTTGAAAGCTCGCATTTTGAAGGCTGACCGTAGATGTGGTCAAACAGGAAGCAAAGCTCGTTGTAGGTGTAGTCTGCAAGAGCCTGAGAACGCTCAGTCTCCTTATAGATAGATGAACGGTCAAAGTATCCGTCTCCGTCCTGCGACTCCATTACCGTCTGCACGAAATAGAGATCTCCGCCGACATATTCTGCAGCACGGTAGGTGCAAGCGAACAGGTCGCTCATAGTCGTCAGCGGGAAATACAGCTTTCCGTCCTCACCAACAAGGTCGATTTTATACTTTGAAAAGTCAAGCTTGACCGTTTTCTTTTTGCTGTCAGTCTTTGCAGAACCTTCCTTGGCATATTCAGATACCGTAGCTTTATCAACAACGACCACATTCTGAGAAAAGTTCTCATCAAAGCCTTCGATAGTCAGCGTTTCCTTGGCGGTATCAGCAGTAAAAGTTATACCGTTGCCGCTGACGGTGTAAACATCACTTTTTGCAACAGTCTTGAAATCCTTTGTATAGATCCTGTCGAGGTAAGCCTCAAAGTCGAGATATGGCATTTCAGGCATATCATTCATAAACAGGCAGTTAAGCTGCTCGCTCTTATCCATACTGTAAAGATATGTGGTAACAGCTTTTTTCTCATAGTCCGCAGCTTCGTCGTCCGCAAAAGCTGTAAACGGCAGCACCGACACGGCAAAGACTGCAGCAGCGGCAGCTGTGAACACACGTTTTTTTAGATACATATTTTTTACCTCCTCTTTTCGTGGTCAGTTGTTTCGCTTAAAGTTATTATATCACAAAAAAGCCAATTTGTAAATGGTCTTTAACTGATTTTTATGGAGTTTGTTTTTGCAATATCTTTAAACATAAACAACTATTTTGCCACAAAAAAACTCCCGACCATTACGATCGGGAGCATTTGTTTTTATCAGGTCAACTATTAGCAGTTCTCAGCGAAGTACTTGATAGTTCTTACCATCTGGCTTGTGTAGCTGTTCTCGTTGTCATACCAGGAAACGACCTGTACCTCATAGAGGTCGTCAGCGATCTTGCTAACCATTGTCTGTGTAGCATCAAAGAGTGAACCGAACTTCATGCCGATAACGTCAGAAGAAACGATCTGATCCTCGTTGTAGCCGAAGGACTCGGAAGCAGCAGCCTTCATAGCAGCGTTGATGCCGTCAACTGTTACGTCTGTGCCCTTAACAACAGCTGTAAGGATAGTAGTAGAACCTGTTGGAACAGGAACTCTCTGTGCAGAACCGATGAGCTTGCCGTTAAGCTCAGGGATTACAAGACCGATAGCCTTAGCAGCACCTGTTGAGTTAGGAACGATGTTTGCAGCACCAGCTCTTGCTCTTCTCAGGTCACCCTTTCTGTGAGGACCGTCAAGGATCATCTGGTCGCCTGTGTAAGCGTGGATCGTGCTCATGATACCGCTCTGGATAGGAGCATACTTGTTAAGTGTGTCTGCCATAGGTGCGAGACAGTTTGTTGTGCATGAAGCAGCAGAAATGATCTGATCCTCAGCTGTAAGTGTCTTCTCGTTTACGGAGAAAACGATTGTCTTCAGGTCGTTGCCTGCAGGAGCAGAGATAACAACCTTCTTAGCACCAGCATTGATGTGAGCCATTGACTTGTCCTTTGAGCAGTAGAAACCTGTGCACTCCAGAACAACGTCTACGCCGATCTCACCCCAAGGAAGCTTGCTTGCGTCAGCCTCTTTGTAGATTGTAAGTGTCTTGCCGTCAACTGTGATGGTGTTAGCCTCGTCATCAGCAGAAACAGTGTGTACGTTCTCGCCGATCTTGCCGCAGTATCCGCCCTGAGCGGTGTCATACTTGAGAAGATTAGCCAGCATGGAAGGCTTTGTGAGGTCGTTGATAGCAACAACATCGTAGCCCTCTGCACCGAACATCTGTCTGAATGCGAGACGTCCAATACGTCCAAAACCATTGATTGCAACTTTAACTGCCATAATTGATATACCTCCTAAAAAAATTCTGATATTATTATACAACATTTTGCTCTGCAATGCAAGCGTTTTTCTGAAATTTATACTAACTTTTTATTAAGTGCGTCAGTTCGGCAAAAAAATGTGCATATTGCACATTTGTGTTGACAATATGGTGTTAAATGGGTATAATAAACTTGGATGTAAAAGAAAAGAGGTGTTTGCATGGAACTTATTGAAGCACTGAAAAAGATCTATGCCGATTCTGATAAGCTCGTTCTCATCGCCGATAAAAATATGGAAGCACTCTGGAAAAACAGCGAAAAGCTTGCGGGCTTCTCGCCGGAAAAACTGCGTCTTTCCGACAGACCTGCCCTTGAGCTTCCGGTAAAGCAAACACTGATTGCTGAATATCAGGGGCTTTTCGGAGGTTCGTGTGCGGTGGAGATACAGCCTGTCGAAGATACTGAGCAGATATACCTTCTGCGTTTTTTCAGCTGCAATGATATTGAAATGCTTTCGGACAGATCGGAGCATCTGAAGTTCAAGACCAATTTCCTCGGAAATATCCGCAATGAACTTTCCCAGATAGTGTTCCTGCTCGATTCCAACAGACAAAAATATGTTGATAACGGCGACCTTGACTATCTTAAAGCAGACAGCGAGACAAGGCAGCATATCCTGCGCACTTTTTCCGCAACAGCGAACCTCAACGAGCTTACAAAATATTACAACGGTTTTTATAAGACTGAAATGCTCAATATCTCCACGATCCTCAGCGATCTGTGTGCTGATATTACCGACAGATTCAAAACAGACAGCACTGAGTTCTCATATGAGATAGACCCTGCGCTGTATCTCGTCACCAATGCTGACAGACTTCGTGCCGCAGTATGCAATCTGCTTGTCAATGCGTTCATGTACAGTTCTCCGTGGAGCAGTACAGTTTATCTCAGCGCATCGGAGCAAAACGGCATCGTAACGATCTGCGTGCAAAACAGCAGCGAAAATGTCGATGTCAGCGAGCTTGAACGTTATAAGACCCCATTTGAAGCCTTTTCCGGATTCGGCGAACATGAATCGCTGGGAATAGCTGTTGCTTCCCTTTATTGCAAGTCCCTTTCAGGAGAGCTTACCTTCGAGTCTGTTGACGGCGGCGAATACACAAAAGCGATAATGCAGATACCCGTCGTAGACGGAGAAATGCCCAAAGAGTTCAGGATAGACCGCACCAGAAGGATCATAAGTCCTTACGACCTTCAGAACTGCATACTTGCAAAAGGGCTCGAACTGAAATAAAAAAATCAGCAGTACAGGATCTTCTGTACTGCTGTTTATTTTAAGACGATTTATTATTCTTTGTAACGAAGTCTGTATACTTGTTGTAAAGCGACTTTGCGGAATATCTCTTGACTGATCTGCTATCGACCTTGATGTTCAGGTCCTCAGCCCAGCCAGCGATAGTCTTTTCAAATGTCTTCTCAAACATCTCGTTGAGGATAGTGTCGTGGTTCTCAGAAGCGTATTCCTTGCTTCTTTCCGAAACATCGCCCTTGATGATGATGTAGTAAGCATCGTCATTCTCGAACTGTTCAGCCGCACCCTGCTTCATTTCCTTGATCTTTGTCAGCATCTTGCCGCTTTCGGTAGCCAGAGTGTCCTCATCATAGCTTGCATAGTTTATCATCGACTCGTGAGGATACTTGTCCTCTTCCTTCGTTTCGCCGGTACTGCTGTCATCGCTTGAGCTGTCAGCGATAGAAGCTGCCTCGCTTATCGAACCGGACTCGCTTGAGCTGTCGCTGTTTGAGCTGCTGTCAGATGCAGAGCTGCTGTCGGTCTTTGAAGTGCTGTCAGTATCGCCGACCTTGCTTGAACTGCTATCAGCTGCTGAAGATGAACTGCTGCTGTCTGCTGCTGAAGAAGATGAGCTGCTGTCAGCCGCAGAGCTGCTCGAACTGCTGTCCGAAGCAGATGAAGAAGAACTGCTGTCTGTTCCTGAGGACTCCTGCTTTTCCTTTTCCTCAACATACTTTTCATACTCTTCTATAACTTCATCAAAGTCTTTGAAGTTCTTGCCTTCAGCCTTCTTGAAGTACTTGTCGGCAAGCTCTTTATTCTCCTTGTTTTCCTTTTCCTTCTCGTCCTCGTCGCTCTTTGTGCTCTTGCTTATCGAGATAGTCTTGAATCTTACATAGTTCTCATTAACATACTTTTCAACTTCATCGTCGGAAGGAGCTTCCTTTCCGTCCTTGCCGTAGTAGTAATCAAAGATCATCTCTTTCATCTTTGACTCTTTGAGCATCAGCTTGATAGACTCCTTTGAGATACCCAGCTCCTCATACATATCCTTCTGTGAATTGTACGAGTTTGTAGCAGAAGAAGCGATAGACTTGAGGTCTTCATCTGTAAGCTCCAGATCAAGCTCCTTGAACTTCTCTGTTACCGCACAGTATTCCTTTGTCTTTTCCATAGCGTTGTCCTCAAGATAAACAGCCATTTCCTTGCCGTTCACCTTTTCGTCCATAACTCCGCCGGAAGAGCCCTTGTAATAAAGCATATACTGCTGATTCAGCATTTCGCTGACGATGTTGTAGATATAAATACCCGCATTGACATCGGTATCATCATAGCTCATAATATATCTGCCATTGTTGCAGCCCGTGAGCATAGTCGCAGCCATCGCAACACTTACCGCAGCGCAAGCAAGTCTTTTCAGCATTCTCATTATCTATCAATATCCTTTCAAAATAGTTTTGACCATAAGGCATAATATAACCTATATATTATACACCATAATCCCGCATAAGTCAAGTACCCGCAAAAACAGCGCTGATACGCAGAAATATCAAAATTCAAACTCACACGATACCGCTTCGGGCTTGTTTTCTCCGCTTTGCAATGTTTCACGTGAAACGTTTGTTCTTCGCTGCACAAAAAGCAAAAAGAGGCAGGAAGCCCTGACCTTACAGACAGACCCGTCCGTAAGCCAATCATTCTTCCTGCCTCTTATCTCTTAATCCTCGCTTTTATCAGGGAAAAAGCTGTCGTTTTTGTTCTCGCCGTAGGTCGACAGATAGACCTTTGTAAACTTTACCTCTTTCGTAGGCTCAGGATTGCTCGAATCAGTCGGTTCAATGCCGAGTATCTTGTTGTAAGTGTCCATACCGTCATAGACCTGACCGAAAATAGTGTACTGCTTCGTAAAGTTAGGTACACCGCCCATTTCCTCAAAAGCCTTGTTGACTTCCTTGTTGTCGCCTGCGCTGTCAAGCTCCTGCTTGAACTCCTCAGTAAACTCCACAGAGCCAACGAACAAAAGCCTGCTTCCCGATTGCTCGTTGCTGATAAATTCGTTGCTCTTTCCGCCGTATGAGATCATAGCGCCCTTGAAAGGCAGAAGGTCAGCACTCGTTTCCTTTTCAAGCGTCTTTTTGTCGGTATCGTCCGTGTCAGCTCCGTCCTTTGCCTTTGAACCGCCGAGGAAATAAACGTCCTTTTCCACGTTGAAAACATACGTGCCGTCATAGTATTTGTCCTCTACCAGACCTTTGAAATATTTGCTTGCTTCAGGCGCCTTGTCCTCATAAAGCACCGCCTTGAAAGTGCCCATCGTTGTCTCAAATACAACAACGGTCGTATCGTCCGCAGGCAGCTGCCTCTGGATAAGGTTCGGGTTCTGATAGTCTTCTCCGTCCTTCTTTTTGCCCATATTGCTGAAAAAGACCGTCATCAAAGCGATCATCGCAAAGCACAGAACAAGTATCGAGATCTGTGCTACTGATCTGTTCCTGTTTTTATCGTGAGCATATCCGCCCTTTTCTTTAGCCATTTTATTTTCCTTTCTCTTACTTGCGTCTTATTTTCGTTCCCTGTCTTGTCTCCTCTATAACATATCCTAAAGAAGCTATCTCATCACGCAGCGCATCAGCCTTTGCAAAATCCTTAGCCTTTCTTGCAGCAGCTCTCTGCTCAACAAGAGCCATTACCTCATCGGGAATATCCTCCTGACCTTCCTGTGAAGCGAGCTTTTCAGCGTGTTCGATAAGACCCAGAGAAAGCACCTTGTCAAAATCAGCAGCAAGAGCAAGCTTTGTCGCAGCATTAGTGTCAGCTTTCAGCACATCGTAAAGCGCCGTGATTCCCAGCGCCGTGTTTATATCATTATCAAGTGCATCCTTGAAATTCTGTTTAAGCTCATTGAACTTTGCCTCATCGACAGGCTTTGTGTCGTTCTCCGCTCTGAGCTGAGCTATCCTTGCGATAAGCTTGTCATAAGCAGTCTTTGCGTTGTCAAGGTTCTCGTAGGAGAAAACAAGGCTCTTTCTGTAATGCGACTGGAGGCAGAAGAATCTGTAAACGATAGGGTCGTAGCCCTTGCTCTCCAGCAGCGAGACTGTCAGGAACTCACCCTTTGACTTGCTCATCTTTCCGCCCGTGGTGTTGAGGTGATGAACGTGGAACCAGAAATTGCACCACTTGTGTCCGAGATATGCCTCCGACTGTGCGATCTCGTTTGTGTGATGCGGAAAAGCGTTGTCTATTCCGCCGCAGTGAATATCAAGATACTCACCGAGATTCTTCATCGAAATGCAGGAACATTCGATATGCCAGCCCGGATAGCCGACTCCCCAAGGAGAATCCCATTTCAGCTCCTGATCGTCGAACTTGGACTTGGTGAACCACAGCACGAAATCCGCCTTGTTGCGCTTGTTTGTGTCTTCCTCAACGCCCTCACGAACGCCGACCTCAAGATCCTCTTCGCTGAAGTCGCCGAAAACGTAATACTGCTCCAGCTTTGAGGTGTCAAAGTAGATGTTTCCTCCTGCCTCATAAGCATAGCCCTTATCCATAAGCACGCCGATAACTCTGATGAATTCGTCTATCATGCTCGTCGCAGGTGCAACAACATCAGGGGTCTTGATGTTCAGCTTAGCGCAGTCCTCAAAGAAAGCCTTAGTGTAGAACTCAGCTATCTCCATGACCGTCTTATGCTCTCTCTTTGCGCCTTTGAGCATCTTGTCGTCGCCCGTGTCGCCATCACTTGTGAGATGTCCCACGTCCGTGATGTTCATGACACGCTTGACATCAAGTCCGTCATAGCGCATATACTTCTCCAGCACGTCCTCCATAATGTAGCTGCGCAGGTTTCCGATGTGCGCATAGTGATAGACCGTAGGACCGCAGGTGTACATTGCGACCTTTCCTGCTTCATTCGGAACAAAATCCTCTTTTTTGTGTGAAAGCGTATTATATAACTGCATCTTACTTTTCCTCCTTGTTTTTCTTTTCAGACTGTATCGCTTCAAGCTCCGCAATGCGCTTTTCAAGTGCAGCGAGCCGTTTTCTGTTTCGTGCTATCTCCTGTGCCACAGGGTCGGGAATATGTACCTGATCAAGATCAAGCGTGCGCTTGCCGTTTTGCCTTACTATCCTTGCAGGCACGCCGACAGCCGTTGAGTTGGGCGGAACTTCTTTAAGTACCACCGCATTAGCAGCTATCTTCGCATTGTCTCCCACCTTGAACGGTCCGAGTATCTTTGCGCCCGCACCGACCATAACGTTGTTTCCGAGAGTCGGGTGACGCTTACCGTGGTCTTTTCCCGTACCGCCCAGCGTGCAGCCCTGATAAAGCAGGCAATAGTCGCCTATCTCCGCTGTTTCGCCGATAACGACTCCGCTTCCGTGGTCGATGAGCAAGCCTTTGCCTATTTTAGCACCGGGATGTATCTCTATCCCTGTGATCCCTCGCATCGTCTGCGAAATTATCCTTGCGATCACCTTGTGGTCGTGCTTGTAGAACCAATGCGCTGCACGGTGAACGATGACAGCATGCACACCCGAATAAGTCAGCAAAACCTCAAGCTCGCTGCCTGCCGCAGGGTCACGCTCCATCACCGAGCGCAGATCTTTTCTTATATCCTTGATAAATCCCATAGAATTACCTCGTTATGTCTTTATATTTCAGCCGACCATCTGCATATCACTTCATAAAGCTCATCAAAATCCGCCGCCGTGAGATCAATTTCGTAGTCAGCTATCGCCTGCTGCACATCTCCGCACGGCATGAACCAGCAGCTTGTAAGTCCTGCGTTCTTTGCGCCCAGCATATCCGATGTCAGAGAATCGCCGATAACAAGATAGCTCTCATCAGGCTCGCCTATCGCCTTAGTTACGGCGTCAAAGAACTCCTTTGCAGGTTTTGCCGCGCCTATCTCCTCGCTGACGAAGACCTCGCTGATAAACCTGTCAAGCCCTGTCGAAGCGATACGTCCCAAAGCATTTCGTGTCACGCCGTTGGTGACAATGTATATCCTCACATCTGCTATATCCTTTGTGAGCCTTTCCAGCAATTCGAGCGCACCGTCCATAAGCACGCCGCTTTTCGCCATAGCATCTATAAAATCGCTGTTTATCTGCGCAAGGTCCATCTTGTCCACATCGCACCCGCACAGCTCAAACAACCGCCGAAACCTCGTCTCAAAAAGCTGGGGCTTGGTTATCTCACCCTTTTCAAATTCAAGCCAGAGGCTCTTGTTTATCTGTTTGAATGCATCATAGCGCTGCTGTGAAAATTCCAATCCCTGCGCTTCAAGCACGGCTTTGAGCGCAAGCTTCTCCGACGCGTGAAAGTCAAGCAAGGTCTGGTCAAGGTCAAACAACAGATCACAGCGCATAAAGCATAACCTCTTTTTGAATAATAGTATAAATCAGAATTTGTGCTAGCGCGCACGGCGCTTGTCCGTCGCATATTCGTTT
>CAMZIK010000100.1 GCA_947307175.1 uncultured Clostridia bacterium | reverse complement strand
GGGGCTTTCCGGTCATGCCCCAAACCGTTCGCAAGCGAACGCTTTACCCCTTCGGATACAAAATTGAAAGTGTATGCGAAACATTTGACAAATACTGCAAACGGCTGTATAATCATTGTAAGAATGGGGGAGAACAAATGATAATTCTGATACTGTTTGCCGTGCTTGTCGGCGGCTTTGCCTTATACCACGCCATAAATTACATAAAAGGCTCAAAAAAACATCACATAGCATTTGCAAATGTTACGCTCATTGTTATTGCCATTGCTTCGCTTGTAATGATGAATACTTCCGACGATGCTTTGGAAGCTGATAAGTGGATGTATAAACACGTAGACGGTTCACTTGTATCAGGCACGCAGTATGACAGCGAAAACAAAGAATGCTATGTCTTTACTCAATACGGACCAATGATGACCGATACTTTCGTTGTTGCTGTAAGTGACGCAGAGATGCCGCTTATGTGCAGATTGCTTGGAGAAGTAACTGTATTTTATGAAGGAACTAAGGAGGTCAGCTTAAACGAAGAAACCTGTTACCGTGCAGTGAATGTTGCGAGAATAGTTCCCGATTATGTGTATATGTTTCTTTGGTTTACGATAATAACCGTGCTGATATTTGCGGGGTTCAACATAATCATCGCAGCTGCTTATTTAAAGAGGCAACGTGAGTGAATAAAATAACAAAACGGGCAGTTATCATCTAACTGTCCGTTTATTTGTACTCATACCATATATGCTTCAAGGCGATAGATAGGCATACCCATTTGCGAGAAGCGAGTCTCGTATTCGGTCATGATGTTTCCTTCAAATCCGCTGTTGTGCAGGTCAAGGCTGACATTTTTCAGACCGAAGCCGTTTGCCGTGAACTGCTCAATAGAGAACTCAAAAAAGTGCATGTTGTCGGTCTTTTGGTGTATCTCACCGCCCTGCGTCAGCAGCTTTTTGTAGATCTCCAGAAAGCCCTTGTGGGTCAGGCGGTGGGAAGCGTAGGTGTTCTTCGGGAACGGGCAGCTGAAATTCAGATAGATAAGCCCTATCGACTTTTCGGGGATATAGCAGTCAAGATACTCCGCATTTCCACGCATAAAGTAAAGATTCGGCACGCCCTGCTCAATAGCGCTCTCCGCCGCATCAACGATAACGTTGCTCGACTTTTCCACCGCAAGCACGTTCACATCGGGATTGCGCTTTGCAAACTCGATAGCGAACTGACCCTTGCCGCATCCGATCTCCAGTATCACGGGGTTTGAGTTGCCGAACAGCGCCTTGTAGTCCAGCAGGCTCTTTTGGCTCTTGTCCTGAAAGTTTTTCTCGTCCCTGTCCATATATATTATCCTGTCGCCGCAGCCCTCAAGCCGCGCGTCAAGATTGCGTTTTCTCCTCATTCTCATCGGAAATGATTTCCCCTTTCTAATTCATATTTGCAATTTCATAACTGTGTGAAGGCCTATTTGCCCAGATTGTGCTCGAACCAGTCCTGATCGGAAGTGACTTTCAGCCACTGCGTACACGAACCCATCAGCGGATTGTCGTAAGGGTAAACGTTGAGCATCACCTCAGGCTCGTCCTCGCCCGTGTAGTGCGGCGTGACCTTGAAACGAATATCTTTCCTGATTATGCTCGAAAGTGCGTCCTCTATCGTCTGTCCCTGCGCAACTCTCTGCGATGCGTCGGGGATATGTATATGCTCGAATTTTGCCTGATAGATTCGCTTGCCGTCTTTTTTCGTCACCAGCGGCATACCGACTTTGTGGGAAATTATCTTTCCTCTGCGGTCTTCTATCCATTCAAGGTCGGTAAGCGTGACAATACCGCTGTCTATCGCATCTCCCGAAAAGGACACGCACAGCCCTTTTTCCGAAGCCTTGCCGTCGCTGGTCACCGAGAACGAAAAACGCAGCGAGTCTATAAGCACCTTCCCACAAGCCGCAAATGCAAGCTTTACGGGCATTTCCTTTGCTCTGAACAGCTTCATAAAGCACCTCCGAGATCTATTTCCGCACCGCCGACATTTCTTATACTGAGAGTATAGCAGCACTCGTCACCGAACAGTTTTATCATTTCCAACATGAATCCGTCAAGCAGCTCGTCAGGCACAAAAGCCTGCACTGTTCCTGCAAAGCCGCCTCCGTGAACTCTGCAGGCGCCTTTTCCGCCAAGCACTTTCTTTGCAGCGTAAAGCGCTACGGCAAGCCCTTGATTCTGCGGCTGCGAGCAAGGGAAGATGTTTTGCAGCCAGCAAAGAGACGAATCTCCCGACTCGTTCACAAGTCTGAGGAACGAGCCGATGTCACCGTTTTTCAAAGCCTCTGCCTGTGCCTTCACACGCTCGTTCTCGTCAAAGAAATGAAGCGCACGCAGATAAGCCCTGTCTCCGCACTTTCTGCGTACCGTGATGCTGTTTTCTGTCAGCTCTTCACGGCTCAATTCACGCAGAACGCTCTTGCCGAAAACCTGTGCGACCGCTTTCATCTCCGCAGGTATAGCTGCATAATCGGGTGTAAGATCTGCGTGGTCGCCCTTTGTGTCAACGATGCAAAGGCTGTATCCGCTTGCTGAAAGGTCGAATTTCAGGGGAGTGACGATAGGGTCTTTTTCGCTCTTGAAGTCCATCATCGTAAAGCCGCCGACCGAGCAAGCCATCTGATCCATAAGCCCCGAAGGCTTGCCGAAATATTCGTTCTCGGCGTACTGGCTTATCTTTGCTATCTCTATATCATCAGGTCTGCCCTGATTATAAAGTCCTGCAAGAATATCGCCGATAAGCACCTCAAAAGCCGCAGACGAGGAAAGTCCTGAGCCTGCCAGCACGTCTGATTTACAGTAAGCCTTGAAGCCGCCGACTTTAAGCCCTCTTTGCGCAAAGCCTGCACAAACGCCTCTTATCAGCGCCGCAGACGTTCCAAGCTCTTGCTGTTTTATCTCAAGGTCAGCGGTGTCTATCTTTACTTCGCCAAAGCCGAGTGAACGGAATGTAATGATACCGTCATCGGTCGGAACTACCGCTGCGATGCAGTCAAGGCTGATGCCTGCCGCAAGCACAAGCCCGTGATTGTGGTCGGTGTGGTTGCCGCTTATCTCCGATCTTCCCGGTGCAGAGAAAAAGCGCTGGGGCTTCTCGCCAAACTGGTTTTCATACGCTTCGCAAATTGCATTGTACTGTGATCTCTGATAATGTATATCACCATTTGAATAGACCTGTTCAAGTGTATATTTATCCATAAACGTTCTCCTTTAAAC
The DNA here is from genome assembly GCA_947307175.1 of uncultured Clostridia bacterium. Taxonomy (GTDB): domain Bacteria; phylum Bacillota; class Clostridia; order Oscillospirales; family Ruminococcaceae; genus Hominimerdicola. Next base: position 7,070 of record CAMZIK010000100.1, on the reverse strand, counting down.
CGAAATTTGTGCTTGTGAAAATGTTTCACGTGAAACATTTGTTCCACAAGAAGCGAGAAGGCAGAAGCAAGAGGCAAGATAAAAGATCAAGCTCTGAAATCTAACATCTTATTATATCATATCCGTGTGCAAAAGAAAAGCATTTTTTATTAATTTGCGGTTTATGTGACAATACCTCGATTTTTTCTGTTGCATTTTTGACTTGAATGTGATATAATAAATTAGATTGTGGGCTAATGCTCTGATCATTGTTTTTTTGAAATCTATCGCCTTGTAGGGAAAAGGGCGAACGAAAGGAAAGATACATACTATGAAAAAACTTATGCTTGGAAACGAAGCGGTGGCAAGAGGTCTTTACGAAGCCGGCTGCCGTATCGCATCAGCGTATCCGGGAACTCCTTCAACGGAGATAACCGAGACACTGGCAAAGTATGACGAGGTCTATGCTGAGTGGGCACCGAATGAAAAGGTAGCTATGGAGGTAGCGCTGGGTGCATCTATCGCAGGCGCAAGAAGCTTCTGCGCAATGAAGCACGTTGGACTCAACGTTGCAGCTGACCCGCTTTACACCGCAGGCTATACGGGAGTTACGGGCGGAATGGTCGTCGCTGTTGCTGATGACCCGGGAATGCACTCGTCACAGAACGAGCAGGATTCAAGACATCACGCTATCGCATCGAAGGTGCTTATGGTAGAGCCTTCGGACTCGGCAGAGTGCAAGGAGTTTGCGAAGAAGGCTTATGACCTTTCGGAGAAATTCGACTGTCCTGTTCTGCTCAGGCTTTCAACAAGAGTTTCGCACTCGCAGTCAGCTGTTGAGCTTTGCGACAGAGTTGAAAAGGACCTTATCCCATATGAAAAGAACATCGACAAGTACGTTATGATGCCTGCAAAGGCTATCAAGCGTCACCCTATCGTTGAGGACAAGCTGAAGGCTGCCGCTGAATTTGCAGAGACCAGCGACCTCAACAGAGTTGAGATGGGCGATACGAAGATAGGCGTTATCACCGCAGGTATCTGCTATGAGTATGCTAAGCAGGCTCTGGGCGACAAGGCAAGCTTCCTGAAGCTCGGTATGATAAATCCTATGCCGACCAAGCTGATAAAGGACTTTGCTGCAAAGTGCGACAAGGTTTATGTTATCGAGGAGCTTGACGGCATCATCGAGAGCCACTGCAAGAATATCGGCGTTGACGTTGTCGGCAAGGAAGTTTTCGGCTATATCGGCGAGATCTCACAGACTATCGTTTCGGAAAAGATACTCGGCGTTAAGCCTGAATTTGATACCTTTGCGGAGACCGTTCCAGTAAGACCGCCTGTAATGTGTGCAGGCTGTCCGCACAGAGGACTGTTCTACTGTCTCAAAAAGCTGGGCGTTACGGTTTCTGGAGACATCGGCTGCTATACGCTCGGTGCGACAGCTCCGCTTGGCGCTATGGACTCGACTATCTGCATGGGCGCTTCTATCTCGGCGCTGCACGGATTCAATAAGGCAAGAGGTGCAGAGTCGGAGAAGACATCTGTGGCTGTTATCGGTGACTCGACCTTTATGCACAGCGGTATGACCAGCCTTGTGAACGTGGCTTACAACGCTACCAACTCGACAGTTATTATCCTTGACAACTCAATCACTGGTATGACAGGACATCAGCAGAACCCGACAACAGGAAAGAACCTCAAAGGCGACCCTGCTGCTGCGGTAAACCTCGTTGATCTGTGCCATGCTATCGGCATCAAGAGCGTAAGAGTCGTTGACCCTTACCATATGGCTGAAACAGAGGCTGTTATCAAGGAAGAGCTTGCTAAGGACGAACCAAGCGTTATAATCTCACGCAGACCTTGTGCGCTTCTCAAATACGTTAAGCACAACCCGCCGCTCAAAGTTGATAATGACAAGTGCGTCGGCTGCAAGCAGTGCCTCAAGATCGGCTGTCCTGCTATCTCGATGCACGACGGAAAGTCCGTTATCGACCATACACAGTGCGTAGGCTGCGGCATCTGCACAGAAATGTGCAAGCTGGGCGCTATCGTCTAAGAAGTCTGTGTATTGGGGGATAAAAAGTTGAATTTTGAGTTTGATGATGACGATAAAATAGCTTTTGGTACGATAGGTGCGCTTGTCGGAGCAGCACTTGCAATGGGTCTTTGGTGTCTGCTGGGCTATTTCGGAAAAATGGCATTCATATGCGGCATCGCTATGTGCGTTGGCGTTATCGGAGGATACCGTCTGTTAGGTAAGGGTATCAGCATCGGCGGACTTGTTATCTGCGGTGTTGTTATGCTTGTAGCTGTGTATTTTTCAGTAAGGATAAGCTACGGTCTGTGGCTTTACAATAAGATGGACGGCTCGCTGTCGTTCGGGGAATGCTACAAAACGATAATGAAGCTGCTTGAAGCGCTCGGAGAAAAAGGCTCGTTCTATAAAGACCTCGGTCTTGGCTATCTGTTTACGGTAGGCGGCGGCTTCTTCATGCTTTTCAAGCTGGGCATAATAGGTGAATAACACTGATCCGATGATAACAACAAATTAACTAAGGAGTTGTGATAAATGGAAACTAAATCAATTATGATAGTGGGCGTGGGCGGACAAGGCTCGCTGCTCGCATCAAGACTTATAGGAAACGTCCTGCTTCAGCAGGGCTACGACGTTAAGGTGTCGGAGGTACACGGAATGAGCCAGAGAGGCGGCTCGGTAGTTACCTACGTAAAGTACGGCGACAAGGTCTATTCGCCTGTTGTTGAAAAGGGCGAGGCTGATATTATCATCAGCTTTGAGACTCTGGAAGCAGCAAGATATGTGCCTTTCCTCAAAAAAGGCGGTCATATCGTACTTTCCACACAGCAGATAGACCCGATGCCCGTTATCACAGGGGCAGCGACCTATCCGGAAAACATTGTTGATAAGCTCAAAGGCATGGGAATAGATGTTATCGCAGTCGATGCGCTGAAGATCGCTGAGGAGTGCGGAAACGCAAAGGCTTCAAATGTCGTGCTTATGGGTGTTGTATCAACTAAAATGCCGTTTGACGAGGCTTGCTGGAACAAGGCAGTTGAGGAATGTGTACCTGCAAAATTCCTTGATCTGAACAAAAAGGCATTTGCAATGGGCAGACAGGCATAAATATAATTGGAGGTACGCTTATGGCAAAGTATTGGAACGAATCGATGGAGTGCGCAACTCTTGATGAGATGAGGGCGCTGCAGAGCTTCAGACTGCAAAAGACAGTAAAGAGAGTCTATGCAAATGTCCCTCATTACAGGGACATGATGGACAAGGCGGGCGTTAAGCCTGAGGACATCAAAAGTGTTGACGACCTGCATCTGCTGCCTTTTACAAGCAAGCAGGATCTGAGAGACACATATCCTTACGGACTGTTTGCCTGCCCTATGGACGATGTGGTAAGACTGCATGCTTCATCGGGAACGACAGGAAAGCAGATAGTTGTGGGATATACAAGAAATGACCTTGAGGTGTGGAGCGAGTGCGTTGCGAGAGCGCTCACCGCAGCAGGCGCAACAAACAAGGACTTTATGCACGTTTCCTACGGCTACGGTCTGTTCACAGGCGGTCTTGGTCTGCATGACGGCGCAACAAAGGTCGGAATGACGACTATCCCTGTTTCTTCGGGAAACACCAAAAGACAGATAACTATACTTCAGGACTTCGGTTCGACATTTATCTGCTGCACTCCGTCCTATGCGCTTTATCTTGCAGAGACTATGAAGGAAATGGGCGTGAGCAAGGGCGACATCAAGCTCAAAGCAGGCATTTTCGGCGCAGAAGCCTGGACAGAGCAGATGCGTAAGGAGATAGAGGACAAGCTCGGCTGCAAGGCTATGGACATCTACGGACTTACCGAGATCACAGGTCCGGGCGTTGCATTTGACTGCGAGTGTCAGGACGGTATGCACATCAACGAGGACAACTTTATCCCTGAGATAATCGACCCTGATACAGGCGAGGTACTTCCTAACGGAACAGAGGGCGAGCTTGTATTCACCTGCATAAACAAGGAAGCATTTCCGATACTCAGATACAGGACAAAGGACATCTGCGTACTTGAAAGGGAAAAGTGCAAGTGCGGAAGAACGCTCATCAAGATGCGCAAGCCAAGAGGAAGAACAGACGATATGCTCATCATCAGGGGAGTCAACGTATTCCCGTCACAGATCGAGTCGGTACTGCTGTCGCTGGGCGATACTGCACCGTACTATCAGATCGTTGTGGACAGAAAGAACAACACGGATACCTTCGAGATACAGGTCGAGCTGCCTGAGCATATGCTCTCGGATACTATCAAGACTATTGAGGATATGGAAGCAAAGATCACCGAGGCGCTGCATTCAACTCTCGGTATCCAGCCTAAGATACGTCTCGTAGAGCCTAAGTCGCTGCCGAGAAGCGAAGGCAAGGCAGTAAGAGTAATCGACAAGAGAAAACTTGTTGATTAATAAAAGTAATTAATAGATTTGTGTCCGAAGGAGTTTGAGGGCGATCGGAAAGCCCTCAATACAGGAACTGACTTTGAGGGTCAATCCGCCTTTACGCAGGCGGATTGAGGATAATGGCGTTACCACAGGGCAGGGAAAGCCCTCTCTTACAGGGCTTTCCCTCTCGAGCGAACAGCTTGCTGTTCGGTTGTTCACGTCCCTTTGCCGTGCGCCTGCCGCTCAAGTGTTCCGCCGTCTGCGGACGGCGGCAAGGGCGCTGCCCTTGACATACTGCCCTACGGGCAGTTTGCAGCCTTTTTTTGCGAGAAAAAGGCTGGGCGAAAAAACCTGTTATCATAAACTCTAACCACAGTATAAATTATAATTCATAAAGGAGGTTTTACCATGACAGTAAAACAGTTATCAGTATTCGTTGAAAACAGACCAGGCAGACTCAGCGCTATCACTAAGCTCCTGGGCGACGCAAACATCAATATCCGTGCTATGTCTATCGCAGACACCAAGGACTTCGGTATCCTTCGCCTTATCGTTGATGACGCTGACAAGGCTCTTAAAGTTCTCAAGGACGAGGGCTGCTCGGTAACGATCACCAACGTTCTGGTGCTTCGCATCACAGACAGACCCGGAAGCCTTGCAGAAGCTATGAACGCTCTTTACAAGGATAACATCAGCGTTGAGTATATGTACGCTGCGTTCATCAACACAGAAAGCAATACAGCTTGCCTCGTTCTCAGAGTAGACGATAACGACAAGGCTACAGTTGCTCTTTATGACAGCGGCTATAAGCTCCTCGCTCAGAATGAGCTGGGCTGATTTATGAAATTTATGTGAAAGTCTAAAAAGTACTTGATTTTTTTCGCAGATATGTTATTATAATAATAGGCATGAAAGAGGTCGTGCCAAGACTATCAAGGAGGTTTATCACTATGGCTTATAAGATCAATGACGATTGCATCGGTTGCGGCGCTTGCGTAGACGGCTGCCCTGTTGGTGCTATTTCTATGGACGGAGATAAGGCTAAGATTGACGCTGATGCTTGCATCGACTGCGGTGCTTGCAACGGTACTTGCCCTGTAGGAGCTCCAAACCAGGACTAATTTTTACTTAAAAGAAAATGCCTGTTGACAGTGATTTTCTGTTGACAGGCGTTTTTGTTTGTGCATTTTTAATAAAAATCTAAAAGTTTATTGTGCATTTTTAGTTTGATTACAGAATTATTACAACTTGGTTACAGAAAAGATTGACACCTATATGTGGTTATGGTATACTTGCAAGTGGGGAAATATAGTATTATAAGGAGTATAACTACAATGGGTTATTTAAAAAACGGTGTTAAGGGAAGGATCGTAGTCGCTGCAACATGTGCTGCGCTCGGACTCGGTACTGCCGGACTTATAGGACTTGGCAATTCAAATGAGATCAAAACTGAATCACCTGACAGCAGCAGTGCTGTTACTACTGCGGTAACACAGCAGTCTACTGTTTATACCTCAGCTGAGTATACTGTAACAAATTATAAGAACGGTGCTGATAATAAGTCTGAGCTGGGCGGAAAACTTGGATCTGAGACAAAGAGCGAGACTACGACTACTACTACCACAACAACAAAGACAAGCTCTGCATCAACATCTGCAAGCACTACAAAGGCTTCTGTAACTACCACTTCGGCAGCTGCAACGACCACCTCAAAGGCTGCAACTACAACAGCTGCGACCACCAAGAAAAAGGCTACAACTTCAAAGAAGATAAAGGGCAACCCTGCTGTATATGATGTGGGCGGCTCTGTAAAGGAAAGACTCAACTCAGTAAAGCCTGAGGATATGAAAAAGAAGGTAACCGTAACAGGCAGCGAAAAGGCTATACTTGAAAAGTATATGAAGGCTCTTGTAAACGATAAGATGACCAATTACGAGAAGGTCCTGACCTGCTATGACTATCTTATCAAGAACACAAGATACGCTTACGGCGGCTGGAACGCTCCTATGAAGTCAGTTCTCGTAAACGGATTCGGAACATGCACGGAGTATTCGCACGTTATGTGCGCAATGCTCAGATACATGGGCTTTCAGGCTAACACCGTATGGGGCAAGACTGCAATGGCAGCAGGCGGATACGGTGAGCATATGTGGGTAGAGCTTTACATCAACGGCAATACATACGTTGTTGACCCACAGGTAGATGACAACATCTCAAGCTCTATCGGATCTATCTCACACAGAAGATTCGTTAAGCTTTATTCCGAGACACCTGGCAACTACATCAGAGGTTACACGGAAAAGTGGTAATCAGAACCAAGAGATAAGAAATAAGAGGTAAGATAATGTCTTGCCTCTTTTTTTGTTGCAAAAAGGAAGCTTGTGTGGTATACTTAAAGTAAGATTAAAGTAGATATTGTATAATGTGATAAATCAGAATTTGCCGCCGCGGCGGCGCGCTTGTCCGTCGCATATTCGTTTGTGGTGACAGCGACCTTTGTGCTGCTCCGGGCTGTCACTTTGTTGAAGTGAAAAGTCCGTAATAACAGGTTTTTCGGTCAAGCCTTTTCTCGCAAAAAAGGCTTGCGGGTCAAGGGCAGCGCCCTTGCCGACGTCCGCAGACGGCGGAACACCTGAGCGTCA
>CAMZIK010000099.1 GCA_947307175.1 uncultured Clostridia bacterium | reverse complement strand
ACATAGGACCGTTATCTGTGAAGTTCAATTACGGCTTTAAATATATCGGCCAATCAAGTAATAACAAACAGTTAATACGCTTCAAAGTAGATAAGAGAAAGAGTTCAGATGAGGATCATTATAATGATATACTTTCCGAAGTTCCTTTTCAGATCGCATATGCAGTTTCGATTCACAAAGCTCAAGGACTTGAGTATTCCAGTGTAAAAATCATAATTACCGATGAGGTAGAGGAGCAGATCACGCACAATGTTTTCTATACAGCTATCACTAGAGCAAGAGACTATTTGAAAGTTTATTGGACTAAGAAAACGCAGAAAAAGATACTCAGTAGTTTGGTACATAACGATAGTAAAAAAGATGGTAATATTTTAAAGCAGCTTGTTAAGAATCAAACACTACAATACTGATAATTGTTGTATCTATAAGAGTTTTCACTTGATATTTATCCTAAAATGCTGTGCGGATTAAGTGAATTTGGTAAAACAAATCGAAAACATCAAGGAGTTGATTAAATGTATCCTACAGGAAGTTTTGATCGCTTTAGAACTGATTTATTAGAAACATACACGGATTATGGAGAGAAAGAATATGTTACATTTGGAATACTGTTAGCTGACTACAGACAAACCGAGGCTCGGGAATACATTTATAATTATATCGATTTATTTGATGAGGAATCTGGGAGATACTTTGATTTCTTTATTCCTGGTTACGGAGAATTGAATTATGTAGATGATGCCAGAAAATGTTTTACTATAAGAGAGAAAGACTATTACTTTTCAGAAAAACTTTTTAAGGATTTTTATACTAGATTAAACGTTTATTTTGAAATTGAGTATTCTTTTAATCCTATGCTGATTCTAATGTCCATGATTCCAAATAAAGCACATACAGCTCATTTTATCGTTATAAATTTAGATGATGAAAAGAAACATGGGGTGAAAAGAAGTGGTGAGTTGTTTAGAAGAATATTTAGTCTTGCGATTTATAATCCCACGATAGAAGGATTTGAATCATTCTTCCGAAAAACGTATATAATGGGAGATTGTATCGATTCGATTCTTAATCTATTTGGGAAAGGAGCTCTGGTTGAACTCAAAACTCAATCCCGAAAGTATAGATGCTATAAAATCAAGGATTTACGATTATAGTCATGTATCCAACTAAAAAATAATTGATTGCACATATTGTTCGTATAACTGAAATCATATGCTATTATTTCTGATCATGTAATTAGTATTATAGCATTGGGAACGTTCTAATGTAAGCGTCGAACCATCTGCGTGTCTGATGGATTCGTCAAAATGTAGAAGGTTCGCATCCAGAACTAATTTATCTTTTATACGTTTCTCTTGGCTTTTGTGCAATATGATATAATGAAATTGCAATATCCTTGGTTAATTAACTGCATATCATAAGATTGGAGGAAGTAAAAATGGCAGAAAAGCGTACATCAGCACCGAAGCTCAGGAAGGAGCCTTCACCGACCTATCGTGTTTTTGTTTCTTCAACATACATAGACATGATTCCGTACAGAGACGCAATTAAAGAAGCGATTGAACGTAGTGATTGTATGGCAATCGGAATGGAACGCTTTGGAGCAAGAGCAGTCCCACCGCTGGAAATCTGTTTTAACCAGTTGGATGAGTGCCAGATCTATATCTGTGCAATTGGCATGCGATACGGCAGCATAGACAAGGGAACTGAAAAATCTTACACAGAGCTGGAATTTGAAAAGGCAAAATCTCTGAATATGCCAATTCTCGCTTTCTTGATTGACGAAGAGAATCCCGATGTCAAGATATCTATACAGAACATTGATACTGATGCGGACTCGATTTCGAAATTGCGGACATTTAAGGATAGTATCAAGAATTCAAAAACAATCACATGCGATTTCTTCACCTCTGCTGATGATTTGACCATTAAGGTTCAGCAGGCACTCCGAAATGAAATCTCTCGGCAGGAAGAACAGCGCCAAGCAGAAAAGCAAGCTTTTGAATCAAGACCATATTCGAAAGAGCAATCGTTTGAAGATGGTGCGCTGTTATTCGCTAAATTTCTAAAGCGACCGCTTGTCTATGCAGAACGTGAAGTTGTACTTCGTGTGCGTATGGACGGTAATTATGGAACATGGCATTTGAAAGAAGAATTGTTTGATGCATTTGGATTTAAACCAGGTTTCTGCACCTTTATGAACGGTCTGTATGTATTAGGCATTCAGCCGTTCGTCAGAAATTCATTGTGGGTTATTGACGGCATTGCCGAAGGAACTGCTGCAGATTGGCTAGATAAAGAGCGGGTCGAACAGGGAACTATTTTTGAATGCAAGTTCAGACTGAAAGCTGCAACCAATGTCAAACTCAAACGTCCAATTGGCATCTTGTTCGCTTGTTTGGAATTGATTGAAGGCATCAGGATCATCCGTAAAGGTGTTCATGTCCCAATGCAAAACAACCCTATCGAATCTACAGATGAAATTGCAACAGATGATTATGATTCCGAATCGGAAATTGATGTAGAGGCAAAAACTGAGAAGGAATGAATGGAGGAACCACTTGATGATCACCTTTCATACAAAAAGTAATAAGATTCTACACCCACCTGCTTTAGAAAGCGCATAGTTTACTGCGGCACATTCAGTGACGCAATTGCTGGAGAAGAAATAATATATTGTTCTCGTACCTCTTTCATGTGATAATAAGTCTTGGGTTTTACTCTGTTCTCAATACAACATTGCTGAATGCACAGTTCGCTTGCCTGCTATGGATGTGGGACAGTTAAGTCGAGCATATCTACATTGTCTGCGGATATGCCAATATAAGAAAAGCTATCGACGGTCTTGCAGCTATCATTCTGCAAAACTATGGGCTTGATGTGTTCAGATACTTTGAGCTGCTTTTCATAGTTCTGTCGAGCATGGAGTTCCTGCCCAATCCTGATATACTGGAAGAGTGGCTGCCGTGGAATGAGAAAGTACAGAACAAATGTAAAATACTTATATAGCGATAAGCCCCCGGACTGCATCATGATATAATCCCCATAGAGTAGACACACGAAAAAACAAAAGTGTGAAAACTCTAAGGGGGGTTATTCTATGTCAAGAGGAAGTAAGCTAACAGATGAAGAACGCATAGCTGCTGTGCAGGAATACCTTGATGGGAAAGGGAGTTATGAAGGGATCGCCAAGAAGTATGGGATTGCTCTCGAAACACTCAGACGAAAGGCGATCTATGCAAAAACAAACGGAATAGAATCAATCAGGAACCGTCATACAAACAAACGATACTCTGCGGAACCAAAGCATAAAATAGTAACTGAATATCTTAACAGCAAAGATAGTCAAGTAGAAATATGCCGAAAGTATCATATTTCGGACACGAAGGTTTTCAGAAGATGGATTTCATGCTATAATAGTGGTAAAGACTTTAAAGGGTGCACACGCTCGGAAAGAGGAATTACTATGAACAAAGGAAGAAAACTACACATAAAGAACGTGCTGAAATCGTAGCGTTCTGCATTGGCGACAGCAATAACAATCATCTTGTATTTTTAACATTTGATGAAGCCATCAGGCTGAATCCTGACACTCTTCCTGTTTTCCACAGTGACAGAGGCTTTCAGTATACCGACAAAAAATTTCACCAAAAGCTCGTAGATGCAGGAATGATACAGAGTATGTCCCGTGTCGGAAGATGTATTGATAATGGTCCGATGGAGGGTTGGTGTGACATACTGAAATCCGAGATGTACTATCTCCGCAAGTTTGCGGATAAAGCCAATCTGATTGCCGCAATCGAAGAATACATCAACTACTACAAAAATGATAGATATCAGATCAAGCTGAGTTGTATGACGCCGATGGAATACCATGAAGCGTTTGCAGCATAATCAGGTGGGCGTCGGCAAGCACCTTTCTACGTTCGTTACTACGCTGCTTATTGCCATTTGCTAACAAGAAAGCAGTCTGCACAAATTGCGCAGACTGCTTTTGGTCATAACGTAGATTATTTTTGTTTTTTTGCGCTGTCTACTTGACTGGGAACGAGTTCACAGCTCGGGGGCAACTTTTTTGTGGTGTATTACTTGATGGGTAGATTATATATAACCCCGACATGTGTTCATGGCTTTTAGGCGGAAGTCATATTAACCTTTCGGTAGTGAGATGTCTCATAGCTAGGAATGAGGAGATTCTGTCAGAATGGTATTATGGTGATATACTCTTGCTTTACCTTTTGCAATTCTTCTTTAATCTCTGTTGGACAGTTGAATAACAAGTCACATAAAGAACTGTACAGCGAATACTTACGTGGATTTCCATAGCTTGTCCAAGCACTTTCATATACCAGCTTTTTCTGAATAAATAATTCAAGACAACTACTGTAGTTTGATGAGAGTGTTGGTTCAAGCGAGTTCTTGTTTTCCCATTGTTCTATGTCTTTGATTTGCGTATCAGCTTTCCACCTATTACCCAATGAAACTATTCTTTCATCAACAATATAAGCAATAAATAGTTCTTCAGCGGAACTCAATGTATTGGAAGTCCATATTGATTTGAATGAATCAGCTGCAAGTATTGTATGTTGATCAACATATTCTTTAAGCAAAGGCAATATTGAATCAGCATTTGCGGAGTATTTCCGAAAAGATTTTAGTCCTAATTCTAATGTATCATTATTTACAACTCCATTATCAAACAATGATAGCAGATCAAAAGCATTGTCTATGTTAACATTATGAATTTCGTTATCTATAAGCCATTTAGTGACATCTGACTTAGAAACTTTTCGCACATTCTTTTTGAGTATGTAATATAGAACGATCCTCTCATCATCAGTGGACAATTCCGAGAGATTAATGGTATTTGACCTTTCTAGTACTGGATCGGTTATTATTCTTGAATTCATTAATCTCTCATATTTTTTTCTGAGCTTATTATTCTCAGATGTAATAACGCTAGCTTTGGTATGCGGTGCTGATACTGCTTCGCTTATTGCATCATAAATATACGAAACATCTGTATCACTGTCCAAATGACGGAGTTTGTATTCACTGTTTAGAAATCCATACATGTTGTTTGGATTGATTTCAGGCAGAGCTATGGGAATTACAGGAGTATCATCATACCATAAAATACCTGCTTCGTTTAAACAATAGGCACTTTGATAATATTCCTTTGACAGTATTGCAATGTTAATTGCACTTCTTTTTAAAGCTGTTTTAACTTCATCAGATATTCTTTCTTGAACATCATTTCCCGGCAACGATGAGCAGAATACTTTTTCCTTTGCAATTCCTGTCCCACAAAAGAAATCGACAAGTATATCTGCAATTTCCTTGTCAGTTGATCTATGACTAATAAAAATAATATCTTTCATTTTTGCATCTTCCAATAATTCTTCGGCAGTTTGTTTATACCTTTTTTCAAGTTCTTCTTTGTATGTTTTTGCGGAATTGTTAAGAATGAGCTATAAGGCATATCATCTGCCCACTTAATTTGAATAAATCCGTTTGCTAGCAATTCCCTGACAATGCCGTCAAGTTCTTGACGATACTGTGTTGTGCAGACGTTATATTTACTGTATAATGCTTTTGTAGGGCTTTCTGCGTGAACTAACTCTAATAGCACTTTTTCTGAATTGGACGGAAGTTTTTTGAATTCCATACGACATCCCCGTTTCTGGATTAATATAGCCTATGTGATATGTGAAAAAATATGATATCGTTTTGAGCGTTGAGTAATATAAAGAAGGAATAGTCGCTTTACTATTCGAACTCAATTTCCTCATTGATTTTCTCGTGAAGTTCGATTCTGTTTTGAACAACTATGTTGTTCACTAACCAGCCGTTTAGATGACAACTCCTGATGAATTCGTCGATGCGGTTTATTCCGTCGATTGCTTTAACTGTAACGACCACGCCAAATCGCAAACCTACTCCATCTTGTGGATCCAAGCGGTTGTTAGTTTTGATTTCCATACCCCAGTTTTTGTTGTTCTTATAAGATGTTTTCGGTCGCTTGTCTTTTTTTAAATTTTCTGATATGTATTTGACATTATCCCACTTTCTAAAAAGCTTTCTTGCTGTGCCTTCGTAGATATAACTGGTGAATCCAAGATCGTCATCAGTCGGATTCTGCTTATCATCGTTGATTTCTTTTATCTTTCCATCATCTCCGATACGTCCGAAATGAAGATTAAGTTCCGTGTTGGTATAGTCTACGCCTTGCGATTTATTACATGTTGGGAAATAACACATAGTTGCTCTTGAAACATACGGATAACTATCGTTTTTTAGAGGGATAGGGAAGTCATAATTATATGTATTCCACTTTTCACTTATATCAGTAACTAAGAACTTGATCTCATCGTCTTGCGACTGAATAATTTCTTCTATTCTTATAGGTACGACACCGTGCCCATATAAAGCGATTTGTTCAGCTGTTGGCTGAGTATTCCACCCTCTTGCTGCATCTATGATCATTGCTTTTGCAAGTTCCCTGTTAAGTCCTAGCACGTCAATCAGGTAAGAAAGCTTTCGAGCGATCCAAGGAGCGGCAAACGATGTGCCTGCAACATTTGCGTAATTGAAAGGCTCACATACACGGATGTATTTGTCAGAACTTCCGCCATAATAACTGACATCCGGTTTAGCAAAGAAGCTCAGAGCCAGCCCTCTTCGAGCATAGTTTGGAGACAGACCTTGCATTGTAACAGAGTTTACAACCATACTGTTTATTGAATCAGCAGGGGAGCCGATTTTAGAAATGTCTGCTTTTGTTTTATTTGTACCGGCAATTACAAATATAATATCATACTCTGTCTGCAGTTGATCTAATACTGATGCTTCAGCAGAAATAAAATTATCACTTATCTCTGCTTCACTTCCGAGCGAAAGATTCCACACTTTTATATCTCTGTTTTCTGCGACGATTTGTTTTATATGCTTTATTATTGTAAATGATGTATATCCGCCTTGGATAGAAACGCCAAAATGCCGAACCTTAAATCTTCCACATCCATCGTCCAGCCACGGGTTTAATGTTGGACCGTCTACAATAATTGATGATACGGCTGTTCCATGCCTCATGTCGTCGGTACTTCTTTTAATGGATTTATCTACCAAGTCATGATACTCGACCCACTCGTGAAAGTATGCACTTTCGTCAAACAAGGTATCAATTACACCAATCGTGGGTTCAATACCAGGTGAAGGAATATACATTAAACCAGTCACTTCATCGGTCTTAAAATCATCGGGTGACAAAGAAGATAGGTTCTCTGTTGCCATTGATATAAGATATGGAGCCTTCTCTATAAGTGCTTGTACCTGATTGTCATCAAGAAAAACTGTCAGATTATCAAGAATGCTGCTGGATAACACATCGATTCCAAGCTCTTTTAAGAGCCTTTGAGTGTCAATCCCAGTATCGTATAGTGTAATAATGCTTTGTTTTTTGTTGGATTTTAAAATATCTCTATCATAATCCTCAAATAATTCGATATATGATACATCGGCTATGACCTGTTTAAAGCTGGACTTGCTTATACCATATTCTTTATAGGCAATCCTGTCCATAATTGCTCGATCAACAAATATCTCTTTGCTCATACTGCTGCTAAAATGCTCGGTCAGTACTTGCTTAGCTGATACTAACAGCCCGATAGACTTATTAAGATCATCCAGAGTGATATAATATGTTATGATGTGCTTGTTCTTTTCTTTGTTGAATTTTGCGCCCACAATAGAATAATTGGAGTTAACACCTTTGAATAAACCAGCTATACGATTGCTTTTAGCAACTATTTTATTATAATGCACACTAATCAAAACCCCCTGAAACGGCCTTTTCTCATTTGCCCAAAAGCTTTTGATCATTTGTAGTTGTACAATCAGGTTTTCAATATGATCAGATGTTACGATTATATTCCCGTTCATAGAAGCACCGCCGCCTGATGCTGGATTAGATGCTTGGACAAAACGCTTACCTTTTAGTTCTAACACATTATTCAAATGTTTATTCCTCCTTGTTTAGTTTCCTCGCCACGGTGCTTTTGGATTCTCCTTTTAACTTTTCTATCTCTCTGACGGTAAAGCCCTGTTCTGATAGTTCGTTTACGCTGATATCGTCAAGACTTTTTATCAGTCGGCTGTATAGTCTGCGAAGGTAATCGTATTCATAATCTGCATCACTAAAAGCCAATGATGTTTTTATAAGGTTTTTCAACTCTCCAGGACAAGGAAGCGATTCTGCCTTATTGAGTATTTTCTTGAAAAGCCTGATATCTTTAGAAACACTTTTGAAATTTTTCATAAATGAGTTCAGATATGTTTCTGCAATTTCAATAAGATCTTCTTTGCTGTATCTGTTAAAGTTGATTGTAGCATCAAATCGCCTTATTAGGGCTTTATCAAAGTTTTTATACAGATTTGTTGTAGCAATAATAACTATTTCTTTATTCAAATCTGAGAGCCGATCCAATTCTCTAAGAATAGTTGAGGTAACACGACCCATTTCACGCACATCGTTTGAGTTTATTCTGTCTAATGCGATTACATCTATCTCATCAAAGAGTATGATGACCTTCCCCGGAAAGGGCAAAGAGTTTATTTCTTGAAATACATGTGATATGTTTTTGTTCGTCTGTCCCAGCTTGCTATCAATGAGATTGTCAAAATCAACGCAAAATAGTGTTTTCCCGGATAAACGAGCAATTTGCTTGACAGCTTCTGTTTTACCGGTACCCGGAGCTCCTTCAAATAAGAATTTGTTGATCCCAATATTATGGTTAATTGCGTTTATGATTCCTTTTACATCTTCGGAAATAGCGATTGGAAGATTAAGCGGCTCAAGATTATGAGTATCAATTTGCTTTAAATACTCGCTTTCAAAATCGCTGCCTTGAGGTACAAACTGATTTGCTTGTGCTATCATACCCATAATATACTCGGCAATCTGACTATCTCCAATGCTATCAAAATATCTTGCAATACCTATTGCTTCGTTGCGAAAGGCATTTTCGTTCCTTTCTACGTGGTATTTTATAAGATTCAATACATCCTGCTTTTTCATGGTGCAACACCCCTCTCTTGTATTATATCAACTTTTGGGACAAAAGTCAATAGATTTGGGACAAAATCTTTTGTTTGTAAGATTTGTTTATAAAACAATAATAATTATTGAGGACTAATAATACAACAACTGCGTGAGCTATGCAATATCTGTTTTATGATACTGGCATATTGAAATAGTTGTTATTTTATGATATACTACTATAAATACTATATCCGAAGGTTTAAATGTAGATACTGCGTAATGGCTTGTTTTGTGTTGTAGAGGAGAATAGAAGGGAGCGTCTATGGAAATTGAATTTAATATAATTGAAGACGAATTAATAATGAGTTATTCTCCGTCAAATGGAACTAGGTTCATTTTTGAACATTTTAGTAAGTATGGGTATTGTCAAATCAAACGAACATTCTATGTTAAGAAGGATCTGATTAAGAGCAATATTGATGATTCAGACCCGGAAGAAACACTTTCATTCTGTATAGGGCAGGTTAAAGATGGCTTTATTGCAATAAGTCAAGAAGTTGTTATGACGAAACACAGGTTCTTTTTCTCGGAGACGATACCCCTAAAGCATAATATGTTTATTGCAGAGCAAAACACCTCAATTCTTGCTAAAATTGATCAAATAATAGATGGTGATTTTTATGTCGTTGACAAAGAGAATTCTACGAATGGAGTTCCTGTTGAGGCATATTTGGATTTAATCAAGTGTTTTCCGAAAAAGGCTGAAATTATGTATTATGTGCAAAGCCGCATATCGAATCTTCTAAAAGAATGGCTTCCAGAATGTGATAAATACCAAGAAATATATGATAAACATATAGATAAAAAGAACAAACAACTGGTCATTAAGAATAAAGAACATTTCTCAAGATCAAATAATGCTATTGAACTTGCTCAGTTTTCTACTGCAAAGGAAGAATTGGAAGAAATGCTATCACATCCAGAGGGTGTGATCGAAAAAGAATGGCAGAAAAGAATATATAGCATTATTCAATTATTATATCCGCAATACATATATAGTGCTCGTGAGATTAGATTTAAAGGTATTGATAAGAATGATAAACAGCCGGATTTTATTCTTGTTGATACGAATGGTTTTGTGGATATTCTGGAAATAAAGAATCCTGATGTCAGATTAATTACCAAACAGGCTTCATGCAGGAATAATTATGTTCCAGTAAAAGAGCTGTCTGGAGCTGTACAACAAATTGAAAAATACATTTATTGCTTAACCTCAATTGAGAACAGTCAAAAAACCGTGCTAGAAAAGCTGAGAGATGGCTTGCCTGAAGGAGTGAATCCTCAAGTTGTATCACCCAAGGGAATGTTACTTATTGGGCGCAGTAAAGATTTTAATGAGCAGCAAAAAAGGGACTTTGAAATAATAAAGCGGCAATATAAGAATATAGACGATATAATGACATATGATTATTTGCTCTAGCGTATTATTAATATTGTTTATTGCTGTTAATGCCTTTTCGCAAAGCGAAGAC
>CAMZIK010000098.1 GCA_947307175.1 uncultured Clostridia bacterium | reverse complement strand
TAAATGCGGCAGAACGGAAGCTGAACACAACAGAGTCTGCCACGAAAGAATACCACGCCTTAAAGCATAGTCAAGTGCTCTCTTTTTAGGGCTTCGTTCCTGCTATACGGAGCGAAGCCCAACTTTTTTTCAGGAGGAAACAATATGAAGTTAAGAATAGCAGGTACTGTCGGAGAGTCGATAGTTGACGGTCCGGGATTCAGATATACGATTTTTACGCAGGGCTGTCCTCACCACTGTGAAGGCTGTCACAATCCGCAGACACACGATTTTAACGGCGGAATGCTTGTTGACACAGACGATCTGTTCAATGAGATCATTAAAGACAGACTTCTTGACGGTGTCACATTCAGCGGCGGAGACCCATTTTGTCAATGCAAACCGCTTGCTGAGCTTGCACGAAAGATAAGAGCTTATGACGGCTTTATAACGCCTCTGAACATCATTTCATACACCGGGTATACATATGAGTACCTTATTGCAAATGCCAATGAAGAAAACGGATATATGGAGCTTCTCAAAGAGCTTGATTATCTTGTTGACGGACCATTTATTCTTGCAAAACGAAGCCTTGAACTAAAATATATGGGAAGCTCAAACCAGCGGTTTATAGATGTAAAGGAATCGATCAAACAGGGCAGGGCAGTAGAGATCGACCCATATTGATAAAAAAGCAGCTTAACAATGTCTTTTCAGACTGTTAAGCTGCTATATTTTTTTAGTATAATACGTTTACTATTATTGTTGAAACATATTTTAACGGGCTGAGTCTTGGTCTTACAACGATATGAGCGATGTAATTCAGGTATTCATACCCTTTATCAAGTTCTTCATCTGTAGGCTTATGCATACCCATATAGGCATCCTCTGTTGTCCTGAACAGGAATTCAAGCTCCTTTTCGATGTGAATATCCTTTTTCGAAAGCTTTTTATTCAGTTCATCACACAGCTGCATATCTGTTATGTTATCATTGATGCTTATATCAAGAAGATCAAGATACTCAATAGAATATTTGAGTATGTGTTTCATTCGTTCTATCGGTTCTCCGTCAAAGCAGTTACGCTCTCTTGTTTTAAGTGTCAGGATCCTTCTCAGCAAAAGGACTGCAACGAAGAGAACGATCAGTATTATAACTGCAATTATGACCTTTGCAGTAGTAATACCTTCTTCTATGACCTTCACAGGCGGATACTGTTTGGAAGAAGTGCTGTTACTGTTACTGTTACTATCGCTTGTGACAATTCCTCTGCCGCTGTTATCAGGTGAACTGGTTATCGTTCCGCTTCCGCTTTGATCGGGTGAGCTTGAATCTGAAACCGAGCTTGTTGATGCATCAGAACTGTCAGCTGAGCTGCTGCTTGATGATGGATCCGCAGCACTGCTTTCGGTATCTGAGCTTTCGCTCTGCGAAGAAGAATTATCAGGCAGGCTGCTGCTTTCATCAGGAGGCAGGTCTATTTTTTTCTCATTGTCGTCCATATTTGGGTTGTCATTATAGTATCCAGGAGTAAAATCGACACATACCCAGCCGTAATCCTCAATATATACCTCCGTCCAGGCATGAGCGCACTTATCAGTAACATCAATGCTGCATATCTCGGCGTTTTTATCACACAATGACGAAAGCACGACATATCCTTCAACAAAACGAGCCTGGAAACCGAATTTTCTTAAAAGCTGCACTCCTGCAGAGGCGAAATATGAACAATAACCTTGCTTTTGCTCTGACAGGAAATAATCAACAAAGTCCCTGCCTTTCGGGGTCTTTCCGGGATCAAGCGTATACTTGAAATTATTATCAGCAAAATACGCATTTATAGCAGCGACAACATTTCCGTATGTTCTGTTGCCTTTAAGATACTTTTCGTCGATTTCTCTGAACGCATTATCAAGTCCGTCTGAATCAGTAACTTTACTGTATTTGTTCCTCACAAACTGATTATAGTTTTTTACTGTTTCAGAAGGGATAGTGCTGTTTCTTTTATATGTATTATCTTTATTGGCAATACTTAGCTGTATCTGCTCAAAAGAACCGTAATCAGGATTTGGTTTTCTGTATTTTATAGTATAACTGTTTGTTCCGAGTTTTACAAATGAATCGAGATAAGGGCGCATTTTGTAGTCCTTGCGCTGTTCGGAAGCAGAATAGTACGAAGCATACGGTGCATAGACATATTTTTTGCTTGCACTTTTTACACTGACGCTGATCTCATCTTCTACTGTAAGCTTGGTATATATTTCGTTCTGTTCATCATTTACCGAGATCAGGTTTGTAAGGTCGGTCAATTCAAAATAATTTATATCCTGAGGACAGATACCAAGCTCGTCAAATTCCTTTGCAAAGCTCTCATTGCTGCTGTAATTGACGGGATCCCATTGATTGTCGCTGTAATCTCCGGCAACATAGCCACGAAGGTATAATGTTTCATTAAGCGGTGCTGTTTCAACAACAAGAGCAGTAGTTCCGTTAAAGCTTATACCGTCAACATCTCCGAGTTTTCCGCCATTCGTTCCTCCGACGGCTTTTGTGCCGAAAATGTCGAATCCGCCGTCATAATCAGCAAAAAGGCTGCCAAGATCTTCAAGCGTAAAGTTGTTTACAAAATTATTGATATTTTTCCTGTATCGTTCCACTGTTTCTGATCTTTCATGACCAAACAGATTGGATAGAATTATAATAAGCAAAAATACTGCAGCACAGAGCAGGACCATAAAACGCATCAGCACAAAGAAAACTTTTGATTTTTCTACTTCTGATGTCAAATAATAGGTATGTTTTTTCTCATGGACAGCAAAAGTATTTCTTCTCCCGGCTTTATTTGTGCGCTGGTTTATCGTATGCAGCGAAATAACTATTACCCAGCCGATTATCAGGATCACAACCGAGACAAGCGGAGCTTCCCAGCCCCAGTACATTCCAAGTTCAAATAGAGGGAAAGTTGCCACAAACAAGAGAGGAAAATCTATCCTGAAAACGCAGGCTATTGTTACTACGACGCTTATTACCGACGATAGAAAATTCAGAAAGAACGCTGAGAGATCGGGATACATAGCCGTATTGATACCGTTAAGGCTTGTTCCCAGCACCGTGCTTGGCTGCTTTGCGTGCTTCAGATACAAATAGATCGTACTATAAAAACCATTTGAAAGGTCTTCATAACTGAAGGCATAGAAGAGAAAATAAATAGCAAGAAAAATACAGCCAATAACTTTGATGCCTGTGTTTTTGACCCTAATAACACACAAAAGAGCTATTGGCAAAGAACAGCACAAAAACAAAGAACCATAGCTAACCTCTTTGAGAATAAAAGAGGAAAACATTATCATAGTGGCATAGCTGATAATGAATGCAAATATGGCTCTTGAAATGCTGAAATAAACTGATTCGTGCTGCTTTGTATATCTCAGTAGAATATCATTTCCGAAACAAACGCCGTTGCTGCTGATAAATCCGTTATCTATCAGAGCTTTTCTTTTTTTACTCATTATTGATCTGACTCCGATTATTTGCTGATTTAGTTTAGAACTCAATATCCGATAGCGCCTGTGCAATGTGATCTTTCTGTACTCTTACTATACATACATTTTCTGATATTTCAGGCTGCTGGGGCTGTAGATCTTTCACTGCAAAGATGAACAAATACCTTGATGCGAAACCGGAAGATGTGATCTGGTCTATGTCATTATCCTGCAGCTGCTGAGAAACAACTATGAGATGGGCAAAGTTTATCTGCTCATTTTCTGCTGTGAACGGATAAATAGGGCTCTCAACGCTGCTGTATGTCTTTGTTTTGATGAGATTTTCCGCACAATCGATATGATCCTGCTCATCTTTTATATTGAACGACTGTAATGTATTAGTCTGCTTGTCAAACCAGCTTATACAATGTGAAATACCACGTTCTGTCAGAAGCATTGAAACAGAAAGCGCACTTTCTATTATTGCGTCATATTTTTTTGAGCTGTCAGTATTAAGGTTGATAAAAATATCGAGTGCAAAGGACATCGGCATAGAATAATCCTTTACCATTACCGTATCCTGTTTAGCGGACAGTTTCCAATGTATACGGTTTGGTTTGTCACCTTCGATATACTCGTGAATATCAAATATCTGTGAAGGGTCATCGCCCTTTTTATCCGGGAAAAACTCATCAGAATCGATCCCGAAATAACTGTAATCGGATATATTATTATCAAGTCTGCTGTACTGCGGGAAAACAAATATGGTCGATTCTTTCAGACCTTGCTTGTAGTTTTTCCCTCTGAGCTTGAACTTGAACAATCTGAGAAAGTCAAATATCCTGCATTTTTTTATTCTGAATTCAACTGAACCGAGGTGAAGCGAAGCCACATTGAGCATCATACTGTGACTTTCTTTTGGCATAACAGGGGTATTTATCTTTGCGATGCTTTTCCCTTTATCAACAGCACTGTGATACTCAAGAACTATTTCAAGATTTGCGATCGGGAAAATAGTAGGATTAGAAGCAACTACTTCAAGTCTGACAGGAGTTTTTTCGTTGGCTTTCTGAGCGATCTGTGTAAAACAGACTTTGAGCTTTCTTGATATATAAAAGTCAAGTATAAAAAGCAATATCGGAAGGACCGTCATAAATACCATAAGATAATATGAAAAGTTTCCGGTATACATTATGTAGAAAAACACCGATATTGCAAGAAGTATCAAATAAACAAAGATCATTATGATCCCTCACTTATCGGTTTATCCTCGGCACCTGTACCGATGCGATCACATTCTGTACCACCTGCTGATGTGTGATTCCGTTGAGTTTTGCTTTTGATTCAAAAACGAGCCTGTGTCTGACAACATCATCAAAGCAGTACAGAACATCATCAGGTATAACATAATCCCTGCCTTTAAGCAGCGCTGTTGCTTTACAAATCCTGAGCAGCGCAATAGAACCTCTCGGTGAAAGTCCAAGCTTGATATAAGCGTTGTTTCTGGTTGCATTTGCAAGAGATGCGATATATGAAAGCACTTCATCAGAGACATAAATATCGTCAACCGTTTTTTTAGCTTCGATAATATCTTCTATTGTCGCAACGCCCTGGACCATATCAGTAGAAACGTTTGTGTTCTTTGATTTAAGCATATTGATTTCACTGTCAAACGAAGGATAACCCATAGTGAGTCTGACAAGGAATCTGTCAAGCTGAGATTCCGGCAGCATCTGTGTTCCGATAGAACCCATAGGATTCTGAGTAGCGATAACGATATAAGGATCGGGAACTTTATGTGTTTTTCCGTCAACGGTCACTTTGCCTTCTTCCATGACCTCAAGCAAAGCAGACTGAGTTTTTGAAGATGTTCTGTTTATTTCATCGGCAAGGAACAGGTTTGTCATTGCAGCGCCCGGCTTATATCTGAACTCATGTGTATCCTTATCAAGTACGGAAAATCCGGTAACATCAGACGGAAGCACATCAGGTGTAAACTGCATTCTTTTATAATCAAGATTCAGTGCCTTTGACAATGCAATAGCCAGCGTGGTTTTACCTACACCTGGAATATCCTCAATAAGGATATGACCGCCTGAAAGAATCGAAAGAAGCACTTTCACTATTATTTCATCTTTTCCGATAATGACTTTTCTGACCTGATTGATAACATTCTGCGATAACGCAAGGACTCTTTTCTGTTCATTGTTAAGATCATATGCCATGATTACTGCTCTCCTATAAAAAATATTCCTTTTGATTATATCATATTATTGACCTCATTTCAAGTGCTTGACAGATTTTTTTCGTACAAAAAAAGAGCATAGGTGAATAATCTTGTCCCATGACTCATAGTATTTGATAGGACAAGTGTTTAGTGGAGGTGCTTAATTGAAAACTATAAGTAAGATAAACCATGTATTCATGTATCTTCCGCCTATAATATCCGATTCCGTAAGAGCCGTTTCAAGAAGCGAACTTGACAATACACAGGAAATACGTCTGAGACGAGGAAAGAAAGTATCACTTGTTATAAATTCAAAAGAATACTTTCTTGAGCCTGGCGGTATCCTTTCAAACAGCTGCGGCAAAGCATTGGATGTAACTGACAGTGATATTAAGCAAATAACCGAGTTTGCCTTCCAAAGCTCAGTACATAGCTTCGGAAAAGAGATAACAAGAGGATACATAACAGTGCAGGGAGGCTGCAGGATAGGCTTTTGCGGAACGGCTGTAATTAACTCAAAAGAACAGTTCAGCATAGAGACGATCAAGGATATTTCCTGCATCAATATCCGCATAGCAAGGGAAGTAATAGGCTGTGCCGATGAGATCATTGGAAGCATTGTTCCTGAAATTTCAGCAGGTCTACTGATCTGCGGCGCTCCTTCAAGCGGAAAGACAACACTATTGCGCGATCTGACAAGACAGCTTGGGAACAAATATACCGTAAGTCTTATAGACGAAAGGAACGAGATAGCATCGGTATATGAATCTGCGGCACAGAATGATGTCGGACTGAAGACCGATGTATTTGCATCATATAACAAATATGACGGTATCATCACAGCTGTGAAGGTAATGTCTCCTGTTTATCTGGTGTGCGATGAGATCGGCTGCCGTGAGGATATAAAGGCACTTGAATATGCCATAAACAGCGGAGTTAAGCTTATTGCGACCTGCCACGGTCCAAGTCTTGATATAGTAAGGAGCAAACCTGTGATAAAAAAGCTTATAAAACACGGTGCTTTTGACAGACTCGTTTTTCTCGGAACAGGGAACAGATGCGGAAAGATAATGTCTGTATGTGATCTCAAAACAGAAGAAAGGATACATCGGTATGCTTAAAATACTGGGAAGCTTGTTGCTTATAACAGCAGGAACTCTTTCAGGACTTAGCATAAGCAACAGCTATAAACAAAGGCTGCACATACATAAAAAGCTTGTCAGACTGTATAATGAAACGGCAATACTTCTGGAATACAGTTTTCCTACTTTTGGTGAAATAGTTTCTCATTTGCAAAAAAGCGGAGAATACATAGAGTTTAGTTTTCTTAACGTTGATACAGATGAGATCGATGTCAGAAAAGCTGTCATTGATGCTATCAACAACTGGGATAAAGGTCTTGAAAGCAATTCGGAGGAAAACCTAAGGTCATTCTTTACAAAGCTTGGAACAACAGATATACAGGGACAGATCTCATATGCAAAGCTTGCCGCCGTATCTGAACAGGAATTCATTGATTCTGTCAGCGAAAAGTATAAACAAAGAGCCAAAATATCAAGGACCTTCGGAGTTCTTGGCGGTGCTATGGCAGCAATAATGATAGCTTAAAGGAACTTACGCTGATGGATATCGACCTTATTTTCAAGATCGCCGCTATAGGTATTATTGTTGCTGTGCTTAACCAGCTTTTAAAAAGAGCTGAAAGAGACGAACAGGCAATGATGACAACTCTTGCGGGATTGATAGTGGTGCTTTTTATGATAGTAAACCAGATAGGGAGCCTGTTTGATACAATAAAGAGAGTGTTCGGACTGGACTGATGGATATTATTACTGTATGCGGATTCTGCATTGCATCGGTCATTGCCTGCAAGGCACTTGAAAGTGACAACAGGCAGGTAAAGACTGTCCTTGTTCTTCTCATCACGGCTGTTTTTCTGCTTTGTTCAGCAGGCTATATCAAGCAGATCTTCTCTACCGTAAAATCTGTTTTAGATTCTGCGAAGATAGATGATATGTACATAAAGATCGTCTTTAAGAGTCTTGGAGTCATTTATCTGTCACAGTTTGCAGCAGATTACTGCAAAGACTGCGGAGAAAATGCGATCGCATCACAAGTCATCCTTGCCGGAAAGGTCTCTGTTCTTGTAATATCTCTCCCATTGTTCAAAGCATTTACGGAAATAATCAAAAGTCTTATCATCTGATAAAAGGGAACGTTATGAAAAAAGTCTTTGCATTTATTATGCTGATAGCGATGGCATTTTTTACAGCGCCGTGTGTTTCTGCAGAAAGCCGATCTGATTCAGTTGATTCAATAACTAAAAAGATCGAAAAAAAGCTTGAAGGAAGCACGTCGGGTGAAGTAAGAAAAGAGCTTTCAGAAAAGGGGTTGAGCATAACAGATCCTGAATCAGTGACAAAGATAGAACCAAAGGGTTTTATTGAAAAAGCTTTGGATTATTTTAAGAATGCGCTCAGATCTCCGCTTGTTATGCTCGGAAAGATAATAGCAGTAACGCTTCTCGGAGTTGTAATAGAATCTGTATCATCAAAAGATGATACTTTGTCAAAGGTTTTCGGGTTGATATGTGTGGTTTGTACCGTAACTATCATAACCGATACTGTAAAAAACAGCTTTGTTTCTGTTCAGGAATCTATAAACGGGATCAATACATATCTGACCGCTTATCTTCCAATTTATTCGGGTATAACAGCAGCCGGCGGGAACGTGATCGGTTCAAACGGATACACAGCAATTATGATCTTTGTATGCGAGATCATGGGAGCTATCGCTTCAAAGATACTTCTTCCTTTTCTCAGCATTGTTCTTGCTGTTACGCTTGTTTCTGCTATAAATCCAAAATTGAATTTTACCGAAGTTGCAAATAGTGTAAAAAAAGCTGTTACTGTTGGTCTTGGGCTGCTTATGACTATATTTACAGGTATTATGACAATACAGGGAATTACGGGAGCAGCTGCTGACAACGTTTCGACCAAAACTATAAAATTCGCTGCATCAAGTTTTATCCCCGTTATAGGCAATTCTGTCTCTGAAGCCTATTCAACAGTAAAAGGCAGTCTCGGGATAATAAGATCAACCGTTGGAAGCATAGGTATAATCGTATTGTTCCTTATAATCATAAAACCGGTGATCTCAATAATCGCAGTCAAATTCACGGTTTTTCTTGCTAAAATTGTAAATGATATATTCGGAAGATCACAGGTATCGGGACTTCTGAAAAGCGTCAACTCGGTTCTCAGCATAGCAATGAGCATAATAATCGCTTATGCGCTGATCTTTACGATCGCAACTTGGAGGATAAATGGATACACTAAAGACAATTATCTATTCAGCGTGTGTTATAGGAGTGATAAGCACGATAATAGAGATCGCTGCTCCTGAGGGAAGCCTCAAAAAACAGTTGGATATAACGATTGGGCTTGTTCTTGTAATGGTCGTGATAACGCCGTTTATGGACAGCAAATTCAAATTCAGACTATCGGATTTCACAAGCAGTTATGACAAACAGATCTACAATGATATAAAAAACTATGAAAACACGTATATCCTTGAAACTGCTGACAAAGAGATAACATCATATTTTGAACGAAAGCTGGATCAAAACGGGATAAAATTCAAAAATCTGATCATAACTATGAATGTCAACGAATATAATCAGATAGAGATAACAAAAGTACAGGTAGATTCACAGCAGCAAAACAAAGATAGGATCACAGAACTGATAAAAAACGAACTTCCGCAGACAGAAGTTTTGGTCATTGAAGGTGACAGCAGTTGATGCTTAATAGTTTAAAAAGCAGTCTGAAGCGTTTAGCTTCATCTGAAAAAAAGACACATATCATTTTTGTGATAGGTATTGCAGGTATCATTCTGATCGCTCTGTCCGGTATCGGTAAAGATAATAAAAGCTCAGATCATGATAATGAAACATCTGTGCAAAGTATCGATATGAGCGAGGCGGAACAATTCGGAGAGATGAAAAAAGCCGAGCTTGAAGAAATCCTCAAAAAGATCGACGGGGTAGGGGAGTGCAGCGTAATGCTCTCGGTAGAGGGTACTAATGAGTATGTCTATGCAGAAAACATCGACAGATCACAGGATCTAAACTCAAGCGCATCAAGCGATAAGGTCAGAAATGAGATAGTTATCATTGACAGCGGCGGCAGCAGACAGGCTCTTATAAAAAAAGTCTTGAGCCCTAAAATCACTGGTGTTGTCGTGGTTTGCCGGGGAGGTGGGGATATTACTGTTAAAGAAAGGGTGATAAAAGCTGTTTCAGCAGCTTTGGGTCTGTCCTACGGCAGGATATGTGTCGAGAAAAAAATATGATAGAGAGGTAATCAACATGAAAAAACCATCACTTATTATCGGGAAAAAGCAGATTCTCCTTGCAGGAATGACTCTTGTTCTGGGTCTGGCGATCTACATAAACTTTGCCTACTCAGCATCAGGAAGCAAGATCAAAGAGACAGATGTAGTCAAGAACCAATCTGTTAACTACGGTGAATCAAAACTCGTAAGCAAAGACGAAACAACAGATTATTTTGCAAAAGCAAGGATCGATAGATCAACATCAAGAGATGAAGCTGTACAGACGCTCAAATCTATTATCAGCGGCGGAGATGCAACCGAGGAGGAAAGGAAAACAGCTTCTCAGCAGGCTCAGACAATGACCGGTCTTATGGAGACAGAAAACAAGATCGAAAGTCTCGTAAAAGCGGCCGGTTTTAAAGACTGTGTCGTTTATCTTGACGGTAATAACGCAAATATCGTTGTCAAGACGGGCAATAAAGATGGCTTGATAGCGAGCGAAGCAGCAAAGATCAAAGATATATTGCTGTCTGAGGTCTCGGTAGCTAATGA
>CAMZIK010000097.1 GCA_947307175.1 uncultured Clostridia bacterium | reverse complement strand
TCGGCTGCTTCACGGACGGTCAGCTTTATTGTTGATGTAATCTTTTCTGACCTTACAGAATAAAGCTGTGCCATCTTATCCTTTACATCGGATAATGTCTTGCCATATACGGACTTATACTTTTTTGAGCCGTCAGTCTTGTACCCGACATGGACTCTGCCTTCAAAACGCCCATCCTTTCTTTTATAAATGTTACTTCCTCTTTTTGCCATAGATATCACTCCGTTCTGACTATATTTCTGACGGTTTATTGATTGTTTTTCCGCAGATAAACCGTCATCGATACCTACAGAAAAATTAATTTTTCATAAAAATTCGTGAAAAGGTATTTACATTTCGATACAATGTGATTATAATAATAATAAATTCACCGTTCAAATCTGACATAAACCCATGTTTTAATGAGCAGAATTGACGAAAGGGCGCACCAATATTACGTTGATACGCCCTTTTTGTTATTTACACAACTGATCTGACCATATTCAGACTTAATCTAAGCTAATCAAAAAAATGCATATATATCAATACATTTCTATACCACCAGGCTTTACACCAAGCTCTTGTTTCTTCTTTTGGATTATACGCATGAGCTTCTTATCAACTTTATGTGATACTCTTCTACGGCTTCGAGCGTTGTCTTCTTCTATGATCCGCCCGAAGTCAACAAGTAAGCTGACAATGGTATTTGATATCATATAGTTGTGACCGTTATCATAATTAATCAGCTTTTCTGCGTACTCGTTTCCATCGGAAGCAGACTTCGTAAGCCATTCCAAAGCCTTTTCTCTATCGGAACCGAGTTCATCTTTTCCGAAAAGATATATCTTTCCAAGCCAATATGAAGCCCACGAATTATCATCAGCAATAGATTCAAACAGCTTGACCGCTTTGATAACGTCATATTTTTCTTGTGTAAGATATAGTTTTGCAAGCTGATATATCGCATGACGGTTATTAGCCGATGATGCTGCCAAAAGATATTTTTCAGCTTTGTCATAATCAGCAGGAATGTATTCACCGTTAAAATACATCTTTCCCAGCATATATTGTGCATATTTGTTATCAGCCACAGCAGACTTTTCCAGCCACTTGAAAGCTATGTCAGGTGTTTTCTCAGTACCGCATCCATACAGATACATCTTGCCGATACGATATTGAAAGTACGAACTCATTTTCTTTGCTTTAGGCTCTATATCAATAAAACCTGCAAGTGCCTTTGCTAAATACCGCTTAGCTGTTTCATCATCGGTACTGTACCTACCCATGTCATAAATAGCAAGTACATTTCCTTTATCAGCCTCCGACTTCATAACAGCGAGTGCCTCCGCTTTTTCATCATCTGTCGGGTATTGTGATTTGAGTATCCTCGATGCTGACTTGTATTCATCTGACCATTTGAAATAATAATTGCTGCCGCTTTCTTCAGTATCAACATACTCATAGTCATCAGTGAAAGATATATCAGTATCTTCCTCAATATCATCGTGAGTCTCTTCAGGCTCGCTGTCAGGAATCTCAATCATATTTACGACTTTTCTTATAATCATATTTTTTACCGAGCGGAACTCCTTGTTCTCAGCAAGCGTTGGAAGTTCCTTGTCTTTTTGCGTGTACATTTTACACTTCGCCTTTTCAAATTCGCACCACTTATCATACAGCTTTTGAATATCTTCATTCTGTGATAGCAGAAAAAATATATCATCTACTGTCTGCTTGATCTCTTTAGGAAGATATCCATACATCTTCTTTCCGCCGATGCTTTGCAGTTGAGCATTTAATTTCCTGACCTTTATAACAAGCCTTTCATCAACAACTCCGCTTCCGATCTGAGATAATATTTCACTCATCTGATCTTCGGACAGTGCTTTCAGTTCATCACGGGTAAGAGTTTGCTCCTGATAAATGCTTTTCATATTTTCATGAAAAATATCGTTTGCAAAAGCTGAACGTATTGCAGCCATACCTTCTTTTGTAAGGTATCCTTGTCTTGGATCTGATGAATACACTATGAGGTGAATATGCGGATGATGTGTTGTGTCATGGAATGCTGCATACCACTTCATATTTGCAAGCGGAATATTCTGTGCCTTTGATATATCGTCAATGTGACGCTTCACAAGCTCACGCCACATATCAGAATTTGTATAGCCAAGCCGCACTGCGTCCTCACGACGGAGTGAGACTACATGAGTCCATACATATCCGGGATGCTCGGCGACTTCATTTGCAACCGCATTCAGGTCAATAGGCTCATCACTTCCATTGAATAATCCATGTTCGCCGCGTCTTTCTGCTCCTGGTCTATTTGCCATGTATCCTACGAAGTTCCTTCTGTTACCGATAACATCAGCATGACGTTCTATGATAGTTGAAATGAGTTCCGAAGCGTTTTCTGATGAAGGATTCTTAGTGTAATCTGTATATTCAAGGTACTGCTTCGCCATTGGGAACTCTTTAATCAGTTCCGCTATGAGCTGCTTTTGATTTGCAGTTGTTTTACCTGTATTCTGCTGACGCTTCTCAACCGATTCACGGGTTGCAATGTACTTTGTATAATTCCTGCGCTTTGTTTTACCACGCTTGCCGTTCTTAAGATAGCGGCAAGCGATTACAATCTGTGAATTAATTGACATTTTTATCATTCCTCTCAGTATTGACATATTTACATAAAAGTGATATCATAAATCATATATTTATTACAATTATTTAGGGGAGTATAATTATGGAACAGAAAGAAATCATGAAGAACACATTGAAGAACACATTATTCAATGAACTCCAATTTTATAACATTCAGTATTGTTATTTATGCGACTTAAGAGAAATATGGCAAGATATAGAATCATTCCGCGAAATAACAGCTAAAGCAAAAACCTTTTTTTCTGTATCGCTATGTGCAATTAAAGATGATTATTTTTTAACACTTTCAAGGTTATATGATAAAACTAATAATGCAAATACCAAGTCAATTCCCAATTTAATAATAAAATTTCAAAAGAATTTGCATTTATTTGACAATGATCCTTCTATAAATGATATGCTTAATCAGTTTAATCAAAAAATCAATAATGATTCTATAATATCAATCGCCATAAAAGGAATCAGGAAAAAAAGAGATTCAATACTTGCACATACCGATAAAGAATATTTTGGAAATAAGATTTTTAAAGAAGCAATAGATATTCAACTAAATCGTGAACACTTGTCTGTTCTACAAGAATTTACTAAACAAGTGATAGATTATCTATACTCTATATTTGAGGTGAATTCATCCAAATCAAAGTCTATCTTGCCATATTATAAACATGATCTAAAGAACTTATAGATCTTTAAACTTAACTATTCCTCGCTCCGTTGATACCTGACAGCACTCTCAAAGTTTATTATACCGTTTATGCGTCTGACCTCGTCCGTGACCATATCACGAAGTTTGAAAAGAGTTGTGTCATCTATATCATTTATGGCTGCAAGCATATGTGTCTGCACTCCTACCTCTACAGCTAACTTGAATATGGCACGAGACAACCTCTTTTCTGTCCCTTTTATAATTCCGTCAACTATCGTACCTACCTGTGGTGCAAGATATTCAATGAGTTCAGGCTTATTCTGCATAAGATGAGCGCAGTAGAAACGAATCGCTTTTTCCATGAACTCAGTTTTGGTAGGACAGCAGTCAGCCTTGTACAGACTATTGACTGTTTTCATTGTCTCCGGATAGATGTACAGCGGAAACTTTATTTTAGAGGCAGTGACTCCATCGAAATTACTCGAATCACTGCTGTTTTTCTTTCCTTTTGTACTATTTGACTCCAAGTTTTTTCACCAACTTTCATTTTGACTCCAATCGTTGAATTCTGAAAAGCTCGAAAATGCGGTCGGCTTTGCCGGTCCGCTGTGGAAAGGCTGGCGCTTTGACGCCAGCCTTTTACCTGCAACCCAGAAACCACCCTCGGAAGCTCTCCGAAACCGCTGTTTCGGACCGCCGCCAAAACCGCCCGAAAACGGCTCGGCACTCCCGAGGTGGTATCCTTTCCCGACTGAGCCGCACAAAATCGCACACAGCGCATTCTCGCGCGACACGGGGCGAGTTACTCTTCGGGCTTTGGTCCGGTTATTATAGACTTGCGAGGTCTGCGTATCTGCTGCTTTGCTGTCAGTTCGATGTATTCCCGAACATTCTGAGGCACGACCTTGGTATATATCTGCTCGACCTGCTTGTCGAGCTCCGCCGCAAGTGTCGTGTTCTTCTGCTCAAGGTACATCTCTATCGCCGACAGCTTTTCTTCGGGTATCTGTATTGTTATCGATCTTTTCATGTCATACCTCCCATGCTCATTTCCTCGGACTCATATTCTGTCTCGGACTCGTCCTCGGTTAACTTCTCTGCTCCTTCTATTGTCTCAGGCTCAGCAGTCAGCGTAGTATAGAGTTTCTGACCTCTGCCTGAGAGTACACCGTACTCAGTAAGCTCTCCATGCTTACGACTGAGCACCTGCTTTCCGAAGTCATCCATATCACATTTCTCCAGAATGCTCCAGTCGAAGTTCGTCGGAAAGACACGGCAGGCATACAACTTTCCGTACTGCCCTTCATCCTGCACCATCGGATCGAAGTCGTACTCTCTAAGGCAGTCGATAGTCTCTCTCGCACCCGAGAAGGTCTGGATATTCTCAGCCTCCATGACTGCTTTCAGCTTTACTATCTGAGCCTTGCTCATACAAATCATCTGCTCGGAGAGTGCTATCATGTCCTCGACCCAGTATGCTTCGTAGTAGGCTGCATCGGTGATATTCGGCAGTACCGACTCCACCTCTGTGATGTACATATGCTCCGGAGTTGAGTTGTGTTCGGCTGAGTATTCTCTCAGCCTGCGTATATCCTCGGGCAAGTTGAACCACTGTGCCTGGTCAGTAGTAGTTGCTGACGGAGATACCAGAACTCTGAAGAATCTCTTGTCAGGCACCTCTATCGTGAGGGAAATATCAGGTTCCTCGTAGCTGTCAGGCATACAATAGTAGCCGTCCATCAGAACACCTTTGTCCCTTTCAGCAAGGAGCTTTCCAACTTTTTCATAATCCAGTAACCCTATGACGGCATCTGAACATTCCTCAATCTCAGTCAGCATTTCATTTTCAACAGCTATCTCACCAAGCTCGGCATAGTTCTTCGCCGGATACACAGGGACACAGTCGATGCCATAGGTCATCGCTATCATATCATCAATGCTGCTGTCAGGATTTCTCATAAGCACACTCTTGAAGCCTGCTTTCTGATAATCCTCGAGCCGCTGAAAACGGTCTGCGAATACATTGAGCTTGTAAATATCAGCCTTGTACCACTTGTCAAGAATGTTGGCAGGCAGGTCAACCATATCGTATTCTGAGAACATGAACTCTATTTCTCTGCCACTCTGGACATTCATTCTGTCGAGTATGTCCTGTAGGTTTATAGCCGAGACAGGCATTCCCCAGCTCATTTCCTTGTCACCGTATTTAAGTCTTATCGTCATTCAGTTCATCTCCATTCCTAATTTTTCTTCCTCTGCTATATCTTCAGTCATTGCCTGTTCCAGTGGCTCACGCTCATAGCAGAAGCAGTAGCAGTCGTAGTCGCCAGCCTGTGGCTTACACCGCAGGTAGTAGGTATGCTCGTCTGTCTGTATCTTGTAACCGTTGCCACGACTGCCGAGATCAAGGGAGGGATGCTCTCGGATAAATTTACCCATTTCTGTCCTGTCCTTGAGCAGTCCCTGTCGGAGCTCCTTCGTTATCTCATTGAACTCTGTTCTGAATTCATCATCGTTCAGCTCGCTTGTAGTTCCGAACCATGAGCCATAGAACTGTCTTCCAGTTCCAAAGTCGAAACGCATATGACCGATCTTAGATGCCTTTATTTCTTCTTTGTCGCAGGCATAGAAGAGCTTTTCTTCACTCTTGTCTGCCGCTGTAATTGTTATCTTCATATTTTTCAACCTCCTGTAGTTGTTTCAGTAGTCGCTTCTGTCGTTGGCTCCTGAAGCTCATTTATCCTGTCATCTACTTCCTGCGGATATGATATAGCGTCGAAGGTACACCATGAAGTCCAGCCGCCCTCTGTGAGGCTCTGGCGCTGAACACCGCCCATAGCAGAGGAGAAAACAACCTCACCGCCGCCCACATATACACCGAACTCACTGCCATTGAAGACTCCCACACCTTTCACATCAGGCATTGTATCGATGCTGCCTTGCTCGGTATAGTAGAGGTCTACCGTATCCGAAGTAAAACACTTACTGTCAACATCAAACCTGACGTATCCCATGATAAGACCGACATTATCAGCACAGCGCAGTCTGTTTTCTCCGGTCCGTTCACCGAAGCAATTGTCAGCATACTGCCATTCCGACATATATGCATTCTCTGCCCAGGCTGCAAGGTCGGCAGCATTTTTGGTGGCACTGTCTGCGAATATATGAGAATCGATAGTTGCATTCATCACAAAAGTATAGGTCCTCATGAACTCATTGTAGTCAATACTCAGTCCGTAATTCTGATTGATGCTGTCAATGAGTATCTCGTCATTGGGGGCGGAATAAAAAAGATGAGCGTAGAAGTTAGCATTGAGACCTTCCACCTCATCGAAGTATGACATATATATGAGCTGTGCCTTTATGGTCTGATCCGGTATACCAAGTGCCGTCAGTTCCGCTTCTATCGCATCGCCAGCGGACTGTATCTCAGACATCCGCTCCTGCTGCTCGGGAGATAACTGCTCTATGAATGCACTTTCATTAAAGGTGTTTCGGTCTATCTCAGGTGGTTCGATGTCAACGTTTCCAATTGTATACAGAGCAATTATCGGAGCCGCAAGCAGGAGCAGAAAGCCTACAACGATACTGCCGATAAAAATCAGCACCTTATCTCTGACCTTTTTATCGGCAAGAATCTTCGCCAGCAATATCAACACTTTTTCCATTTGCCGCCTCCTTACTGCATCTGCATTCCTGCGCCCTCGCTGAGTTCGTAGTCAGAATACTCATCTTTCTTGTCATACATCTCCGATACCATATCGCTGAACTGCTCCTTTACAGCTAAGTTTGACGGATCATTCAGAACAGTTATTCTGTCGACCAGTATCTCCAGCGGTTCCTTGAACTGCAGCAGATATTCCGCTTCTTCCTCTGTGAATGAGTCCTGAATTCTATCCTTAACAAATCGTGCGGCGGATATTTCATCTGCTTTCTCTATGAGTTCTTCGTGACTCAGGTTCAACCATTCTTTGTACTTATTCTTATATTCAACATTGATCACTGCGTCCAACTTATCAATTACGTTGCTCATTCTTCATCACTCCTTTCAGTTTATCTTCCTCCAGCCGATCCAAACAGCACAGCCTTATATTTTGGTGCCTTGACCATAAGGAGATACCTCTCGTTTCCACAGCGATAGAGGCAGGTACCTCTCTCCGGGAACCTAATCAGCTCATATTCAGCAGGCTCAAGCTGAAGCGTATCTATAAATTCCTCTGCCTTTATGTTACCAGGATTGAACAGGAAGTGGTGAGTCGGTATACTGAACAGCGGCTTTGTCAGCTCCCTTATCTCAGGCTGCAGGAAGTCCTCAAGGTTCTGAGATGCGAGAATAAATGCCGATTCCTTCTTACGACAGCGTTTCATGCCGTTTCTGATGTACTCGATAGCTGTACGGTTATACAGGAACAAATAAGCCTCATCTATAGCCGCTATCGAATTGCCCTTGCCAAGTATCTGGTCGTTCATATACGACAGAATATTGAAGAGCAGAGTATCTCTCAGCTTTTTGTTGGTGTCCATAATACCCTTGACTCCAAAGCATACGAAATCGCCGCTGCGAATATTTGTGTGACCGTTGAAGTATTTGGATTCGGCACCCTTGCACATAGAGTAAAGCCCGAGGCATATATTCTGCAAGGTATCCTCGGTGTAGATGTACTTTACTTCATGATCGAAGCTACTGTACTCCTTTTCGCAGAGTTCATAGAGGTCATCCATGAGAGGATAGTCATCTCCGGTCAGCTTATCAAGGTCTGTGGTATCATCAATACCGAAACGTGCATACAGCCTTATGAGCATAAGCTCTATAGTATCTATCTCCGCATCGGTGAAGTCCTTGTATGCCCTGAAAAAGTCCTTGAGATATGAGATGTGCTGACTGAGCTTTGATATTTTTCTGAACGCCTCAGGCTCGTCCTTATTTCCTTTTTCGCCGTCAGTCCATGACTTAGGCTCAAGCGGATTTATCATATATTCGCCCGACATCATATCGATATATGTGCCGCCGAGGTTCTCGCAGAGATCACGATATTCAAGCTCGGGATCCAGTACAAGGATATTCTTACCTGATTCTCGGAGATTGCAGAGCAGGAGTTTCATCAAGTATGACTTTCCCTGACCGCTGTTGCCGAGTATAAGGATATTGCTGTTTGTCTTGTCTTCGGTTCTGCGGTCGAAGTCCACAAGCACGTTACTGCCGTATTTGTCTCGCCCGAGATAGAAGCCGTGTTCATCAGTTTTGCCGCTGTAATTCAGGGGATAGAGGTTAGCTACCGCACTTGCAGGAAGTATTCGCTCATACTGACCTCCGAACATATTCATTCCGCTCGGAAGCACCGACAGGAAACCTTCCTTCTGACGGAGGATAAGTCTGTCTACGGATATCTTCGCCCTTGTCAGCTCCATTCTTGTGTCATTCTGGAGCTCCCTCAGCTTATCATCACTATCTGCTTTCAGCTCAATAAAAACGGAGCAGTGAAGGAGAGGTTCCTTGTTTCGGTTCATGTCACTTACGAGCTCAACTATGTCATTGATGTTGTCCTGAGCCTTTATGCTCTCGTTGACGTTATTGACAGTAGTCATCATATGATTCTTACGCATAGCCTGCTGTACTATCTTATCCTGTTCAATGCTGTCT
The DNA here is from genome assembly GCA_947307175.1 of uncultured Clostridia bacterium. Lineage (GTDB taxonomy): Bacteria > Bacillota > Clostridia > Oscillospirales > Ruminococcaceae > Hominimerdicola. The sequence goes on along the minus strand of CAMZIK010000097.1, from coordinate 1,763 downwards.
ACCAGCCTGTTGTAGATACGGAGCGTCACTCCGTTCTTGTCGGCAAGATGTGCCAGTATTGCAAGCTGCTCTGTTGTGGGAGGGTACTCCGTTATTACCCATACGGATTTATAGTAATTACCGCAGATATAGTGGTCAGTGAAGAATTTGACTGCTCCCGGTGTTATACGGTCGAAGTAGCTCTTGATGCTCATTTCTTCCTTCTGCTCTGCGGTCAGCTCTTTAGTTCTTTTCTTCATTCGTATCAGCCTCCTTGATGTAGTTTTCACCCTCGATATCCGGTATCTCATCTCCGATGATGCTTGCACCGAAGTACAGTGCCAGCATTCTCTTGATCTCAGCTTTATCCATACGCTTTACCGAGAATCCATGCTCGGAGATGTTTTTCTGCACCTGCGATATGATACCGAATATCTGCTCAGGCTTTTCCCTGCGGAAACGCACAGCGAACATGAAGCGTCTCGCTGAAGACATTTCCAGCTGTATCTCATCGAGAAAGTCGTGATCCTCCTGAAGCAGTTCTCTTACCGCAGGATTTTCCTCTTTCTGTAATCGCTCTTTGACGTACCATTTATTGCCGTCAAAACGCTCCGCACTGTCCATAGCGATTATTTCAAGGTCTGGTATCATCGACAACACTATTGTCAGGTCGTGTACTTTTATCTCGATATTTGCTGATGACAGCACCGAGATATTTGTCGGCTCAACGGAGAAGAATACTATCTCCGCCTTATCTGTTTTCACGCCGTAATTAGTAAAGCGTTCAAGACCAATGAGGTCCTGAACGCCGTTTTTCTTATTCTTTGCCATTACTTCTCCTTCCAGCGATATTCCTGCTGAGTAAGCAGGAAGTATTTTACCGCATTTACTATATAGTCAAGCACCGACATATCGTCTGCTCTGAGGCTTATGAGTGCAAAGCAGACTGTCACCGCCGCAGGTATCACATTCCAGAAATTAGCGAACACCGCTACTGAAATGATTATGCCTGCACATATGATTATGAAGTCCCTGACCGACCAAAACCACAGTTTAACTGTAGCTCTGAGGTTCTCGGGATAGATATATGTTTTCATACAGACACCTCCTTATGTTGCAACCTTGGATGCACTCTTTATGAGACCTACAGCTCTTGAGCCCATATTGACCGCATGGCCTACCGCCATTACATTGACTCTTGTACTTGTATCCAATCCGTACATCTGTGCGATACGAGGAACCTCATTAGCTGATAAGCATATACCTGCCGCCAGTATCGGGTGGTCGGGACAGGTCAGCAGTCCGAGAAATAATATTGTTGTCTGCAGGAAAGCTGTGAGGCAGGTAGCTATGACCTGCTTGCACCAGTTTACGAATCCGTCCGTATATCCTCTCGGTACGCTGAACATATACAGGCTTCCTACCGCTATCTGACACAGCAGGATACCGCCTCTCTTTATATTTGCAAAAACCACCTTTATGGTGCAGTATCCGAAGAGAATTATGAAAAACAGGCTTGACAGTGATACATCTGCTCTTAGAGCTTCCAACGCCTCCATTCCTGCGCTTGTAAGAGTTGCACTTCTGTTTTGTATCAGTGCTCCAACAAGGTCATTGGCAAATGTATGCTGCAGGGATACGCAGAACGAGTACAGCCGCTGCGGTACTACAGTCAGGAGACTACAAGCAAAGAAACCTTTCAGCACGTTCAGGCATGTATCCTTTATATTCGCATGACCGTTTTCGTATGCTATCGCCGTATCGAACACTGCCACTACCATGCC